>JANQUX010000261.1 GCA_030730545.1 Maribacter sp.
TTAGAACGAACACTTTCGCTGCAATTATGCGTGTTAGGTCTACCCTATCTTTTGCTATTCACAACTATTTTAGAGAAAACGGGTTCAACTACTTTCATGCACCGATTATAACAGGGTCTGATGCCGAAGGTGCCGGCGAAATGTTTCGCGTAACTACGTTAGATGAAAAAAATCCGCCATTGACAGAAGATGGCCATGTAAATTATAAAGAAGATTTCTTCGGAAAAGAAACAAACCTTACCGTATCAGGTCAGTTAGAGTCCGAAGCTTATGCCATGGCATTAGGTAAGGTATATACATTCGGACCTACATTTAGAGCCGAGAATTCTAACACCTCTCGACATTTAGCAGAGTTTTGGATGATCGAACCAGAAATGGCTTTCTTCGATTTAGATGCGAACATGGACCTTGCCGAAGATTTCATTAAAAATGTTATTTCATATACATTGACCCATTGTCAAGAAGATCTAGAGTTTTTAGAAAATAGATTATTGGACGAAGAGAAAAGCAAGCCACAGGCACAACGCAGCGATATGGCGTTGATCGAAAAATTAAAATTTGTAGTAGACAACAACTTTAAAAGAGTTAGCTATACCGAGGCCATTGAAATTCTTAAAAATTGCAAGCCTAATAAAAAGAAGCAATTCACCTACCCTATTGAAGAATGGGGTACCGATTTACAAAGTGAGCACGAGCGTTACCTAGTAGAAAAGCATTTTAAATGTCCGGTAATCTTATTTGATTATCCTGCGAAAATCAAAGCTTTCTACATGCGTTTAAATGAAGATGGCAAAACCGTTAGAGCCATGGATATTTTATTTCCTGGTATTGGCGAAATCGTTGGTGGTTCTCAAAGAGAAGAACGCTTAGATGTCTTGAAAGAGAAAATCAAAGAATTGGGTATCGACGAAAAAGAATTATGGTGGTACTTAGATTTAAGAAAGTTCGGTACAGCAGAACATAGTGGGTTTGGACTAGGTTTTGAACGTTTGGTTCTTTTTGCAACAGGCATGGGTAACATTAGAGATGTAATTCCGTTTCCAAGAACACCACAGAATGCCGAATTCTAAGCGGATTTAGTTACTTTTACAAGTACTAGAATAAACTAATGCTGAAACAACACCTATCATTTAAATTATCTCAAAAGTTATCTCCACAGCAAATTCAATTGATGAAGCTGATTCAATTGCCTACGCAGGCATTTGAACAACGTCTGAAACAAGAATTAGAGGAGAATCCGGCTTTAGAGACCGGTAAAGAAGATTTGGAACCTGCTTCTGACGACTATGATGATGTTTACGATGATGCATCGGATAATGAAACCATCAATACCGAAGACATCAATATTGATGATTATTTAAGTGATGACGAAATACCTGATTACCGTACCAAGGCAAATAACTATAGTTCAGATGATGAAGAAAAAAGCGTGCCTTATGCAGCAGGTATTTCTTTTAATCAATATTTAATAAATCAACTGAACACGTTTTATCTTACCGATGATGAGTGGAATATCGCGGAGTTTCTTGTTGGCAGTGTAGACGAAAGTGGCTACATCCGTAGACCTATCACAGATATTATGGACGATTTGGCATTTACACAAAACGTGTATACCGATGAAGCTACTATTACCAAAATATTATCTATCGTTCAAGATTTAGATCCACCTGGGGTCGGAGCTCGATCTTTAGAAGAGTGTCTAATTATTCAATTAGAGCGAAAAGATATTACACCAAGCATAGAACTTGCGACCGAAATACTTAAGAAGTCTTTCGAACACTTTACCAAAAAGCATTATCAAAAGTTAATTCAAAAACACAATATTACCGAAGCAGAATTGAAAAATGCTATCGGTGAAATAGAGAGACTGAATCCGAAACCAGGTGGCTCTTATTCTGGTAATAATAGAATGGCAGAACATGTTGTTCCTGATTTCGCCATAAGAATTACCGAGGGTGAACTAGAATTAACCTTAAACGGAAGAAATGCACCAGAGCTGCATGTATCTAGAGAATACAGCAACATGCTTAAAGGCTATAAAGAAGCCAAAGACAAGTCTAAATCTCAAAAAGACACTGTCATGTTCATTAAGCAGAAGTTAGATGCTGCAAAGTGGTTTATAGATGCCATAAGACAACGTCAGCAAACATTATTCATTACAATGAACTCTATAATGCAATATCAAAAAGAATATTTTTTAACTGGTGATGAGCGTAATTTACGCCCTATGATCCTGAAAGATATTGCTGATGAAATAGGTATGGATGTTTCAACCGTTTCTAGGGTGGCAAATAGTAAATATGTAGATACACCTTACGGCACAAAATTGATAAAAGAGTATTTCTCAGAATCGATGAAAAACGAACAAGGTGAAGATATCTCGACAAAAGAAATAAAGAAGATTTTAGAGACTGTTATACAGAACGAGACAAAAAAGAAGCCACTAACCGATGATAAACTTGCGGCTATTTTAAAAGAAAAAGGATATCCTATTGCCAGAAGAACCGTAGCAAAGTATAGAGAGCAGTTAAATATACCGGTTGCACGCATGAGAAAAGAAATCTAATGAAGGTTTTCTCTAATTTCATCTCTTATTTATTACACCCACTTTTTATGCCTATTGGCGGTACGGTCGCCTACTTTCTAATTACACCAAAGTATACGCCATTAGAAATACAAAGCGCCAGTATTTTACCCATTTTTATATTGACCGTTATTATACCCATTGTAACATTTCTAATATTAAAAAACTTGGGATTGGTACATTCCATCTCGCTAGAAACCGTCAAAGAAAGAAAATACCCTTTATATATACACGCTTCTATACTTCTACTAATCTTATATAAGGTTATTCCGAACAATTATGTAAGTGAGCTCTATTTTTACTTTACAGGGCTTTTAGGCGCCACTATTGCGTGTATTTTACTCGTATTATTAAATTTTAAAACTAGTTTACATGCCGTAGGGGTAAGCGGGCTGCTTATGTACCTAGTTAACCTAAGTATTCATTTTGAAATAAACCTTATAATTGCGATAAGCGTATTTATACTATTTACGGGGGGTATTATAAGTGCAAGATTAAATCTGAAGGCTCACACCCCAATAGAACTTGTTGTAGGACTTTTTATAGGCATATTATCGCAGCTATTAACAGTTAGATTCTGGCTATAAGATGTAAAAAATAAGACCTATTCGTAAAGGTCTGTATTGTAGAACTTCACCATTGACAGAAGCATTACCATTAAACAGTTCGGTTAGCGCATAGTAAGCATGTAAATTAAATGTATTGTAACCAAAATTTAATGTTAGCCCGTATTGAAATTTAGTTAGGTCTGTATTTTTGAATCCTTCACTAATATCACCTAAGTCGTATTTTGACCTAGCACCTAAAACATAAGCAGCTTTAATACCACCATATACGCGCCAGAATTTATAATCTTCTGCAGTAGAATTTCGCCATCTAAACTCTAAAGGAAACTCTACTAGATGTGTCTCTAATTTACTTCTAGTTATATCATCATTGATACTATAAGAAATATCATCACCAGAAATATCGGCAACTAAGTTCGAATAATAACTATTTAAAGCTAAACCAGCACCAATACCTATAGCTTTAGTTCCCGTACGATTTAAGGGGATATCTTTAATGACCCCAGCTTGTAGACCGTATGATAAATTACGTTGGTTAGAGCCCACTGGGTGATTTAGTATAAAATTATATGAAAGACCTAAGTAGAACTGATCTTCAAAGTAACGTGTATCACTAATACTGTCAGTTGCTACTTGGGCATTAGACTGAAATACAATTAAAAGAAATAGAATTACAAACCGCATAAAGTAAAGTTAATGAAATAAAAAACGCTTCAAATAAATTTGAAGCGTTTTGAAAATGTAATATTCTACTTAACTAACTATTGTAGATTATTGAAAGCATCACCTTCATAGGTAGTATAATTTACCTTTAAAGCGTTTACTTTTCTTAACTCTTGTTTAATATCGGATATCAATCCCATATTAGCGTTCTTATCAACCTTAAGCGCTGTGGTCAGTACATTTTGAATTTCTTGAGGCTTTTTAGCTCTTTCCATCAAAATATAATCACCGACTTCTGACGGACTAGCGAATTTATCGTTCAATTGAATCTTTGGTTCTGTACCAAAAGTTTTCTCATATTCTTTAGTTGGCTTACCAACATAAATATAGATAACACGATCCTTCTTTTCCAATTTCTTTACTTCACTAGCGTTCGGAAGTACGTTTTCAACTTTCAAGGAACTATCTTTCATAACGGTTACCGTCATAAAGAAAAACAAAAGCATAAATACAATGTCAGGAAGGGAAGCTGTTGATACCGCTGGTACCTCTCCATCTTTTTTCTTTGCAAATTTTGACATAGTGTTACTTTTAATTTATTAATTATTCACTTGAAGTTTCAGCCTCAGATAATTTCTGTGGAAACAAACCTTGTATTCTGGTTACCTTATCTTTCAACTCTTCTTTAACAGAATCTTCAGTTTCAGGATTCAAATACTCGGCTTCCATCGCAACATAATCTTTACCGTATAATCTTTTAGCCTCTCTATTTCTAAGATCGTTATAAGCCCCTACCAATTCGTTTTGAACTGTAATGTAAGTACTATACTTAGTTTCACGATCATTTTTCAAAGAGATAATTGCCTTAGTCGGATTATCAGAAGAATCGGCGTTACGCTTTCCTTTACAATAACTGCAATAATCTGGGCTACCTGAAGCCGCTCCTCCATTATCTAAAAAGGCCATCGCTTTTTCACGCAAATCGTTAATTGATAGAATTTCGTTTTCAACTAACAACTGACCGTTACGGTTAATATTTACCGTAAAGATGTTCTTTTCTTTAATGATTGGTGGCGCTTCAGTTGGTGGCTCCATTGGTGGAAGCATACGATCCAATCCTGCATCAGTTTCAATAGTAGTTGTTACCAAGAAAAAGATAAGTAAAAGGAAAGCTATGTCCGCCATTGAACCCGCACTAACCTCTGGTGCTCCTGCTCTTCTAGCCATAGTTTTTTATTTTATTATTTACTAAACATATTTTTAACAGATGGTATTACTAAAGAAAGAACAGCGATTATAGTAAGGATAAAAAATACATTTAATCCCATACCAATATTTTTAACTGTACTCTCATCTGTCATAGCTGCAAACTCTGGATCAACATCCGTTCCGCTTGCTAAAACATAAGAAATTCCAACTACCAATAAAAAACCTCCTACTACGAACAAAGTCTTTTTAAGACCCTGTGGGTTTGCAAATAAGTTTTTTAGAGTAAACACTAAACTTACTACAACAGCTATCCCTAATAAAAGATAAGTAATAATAAACATTGTGTTCAAAGCTCCACTTGAAGCAGCCTCAGCTGCCGGCATATCTGAACTTGGTAATAAATACCATAGTATAGC
>JANQUX010000262.1:0-3424 GCA_030730545.1 Maribacter sp.
ATTGTACACCAACATTACCTGCCGTTGCTTGTATTAAAGGCACAAAAATTAGAAGTATCGGAAACGTATTCATTACTTCTTGAAAACTATTGATAATACTTGCTGCACCAATACCGCCGAACATACCAATAATCAACCATGGTAAACGTGCTTTGGTAAGTTCCAAAATGCTATCATCTGCTTCTACACCCCTAGAAATACCTGCGGCCATTTGGTAGTCGCGCTCGGCTTCTTCTTTTATTACATCTACGATATCATCAATGGTAATACGCCCAACCAATCTGCCTATTTCATCAACTACAGGTATGGCTTCAAGGTCATATTTAGTCATGATTCTTGCTACTTCTTCGGGGTCTTCATTAACGTTGACGGCATCAACATTTTTTATGAATACATCTTTAATGTGCGTTTTGGTAGAAGTGGTCAATAAATCTTTTAACGATAGTCGTCCTTTTAATTTATCTTCATCATCTACCACATAAATAGAATGTACTCTAGTAACATTCTCAGCTTGTGCACGCATTTCTTTTACACAAGTAAGTACATTCCAATTTTCATTGACTTTTACTAGCTCTTTTGCCATAAGGCCGCCAGCGGAATCTTCTGCATATCTTAAAAGATCGACGATATCTTTAGCGTGTTCTCTATCTTCGATTTTAGAGATAACGTCTTGTATCTGCTCTTTTGGAAGTTCGCCAATAATATCTGCGGCATCATCGGTGTCTAGCTCATCTAGCTCACTGGCAATTTCTTGAGATGATAAATTACCTAAAATAGCCTCGCGAATGTCTTCATCTAACTCGGTTAGAACATCAGAGGTTTTATCACTACCAAGTAACTTAATTAAATAGGTCGCCTTTGCCTCATCTAATTCATTAATGATTTCTGCAACATCGGCATAATGCACGGCATCTAACATAGAATTTAGTTCAGCATCATTGTTTTGTTCAATGAGCTGTTCTATTTCTACTACAAATTCTTCTGTTAGTTTAAAGGGTGTCATCTGCTATTTTCTTCGTCAATGCAATAAAATCGTCAACCGCCAATTGTTCTGGTCTAAGGTCAAATATAGTATCTTCTCGTAAATTATCTGACAATGTAAATGTTTTTAAACTGTTACGTAATGTCTTTCTACGTTGATTAAATGCTGCTTTTACTACACGGTATAAAAGTTGTTCGTCGCAAGAAAGCTCAAATTTTGGTTTTCTTGTTAATCGCAATACCCCCGATTGTACTTTTGGTGGTGGGTCAAAAACAATTGGATCTACCGTAAATAGATATTCGGCATCATAAAATACTTGAACTAAAACAGAAAGAATACCATATGCCTTACTACCTTCTGATGAGCAAATACGTTGCGCGACCTCTTTTTGAAACATCCCCGAAAACTCAGGAACATGGTTTCTAAGTTCTAGCATTTTAAAAACAATTTGGGTAGAGATATTATAAGGGAAGTTACCAGTTATGCCAAATTGCTCGTCGCCGAATAAGGTAGAAATATCGTAATTCAAAAAATCTGCCTCAATAACCTTAAAAGTACCATCGCCCTCAAATGCTTTAGGGTGTTCTAACGGAAATTTTTCATTTAGGTAGGTAATTGATTCGCTATCTAGATCCATAGCCACTAAATTACTATCTCGTAAAAGAAGGTATTTAGTTAGCACTCCCGTACCGGGACCTATTTCTATTACGTTCTTATAATCTTTTTGTTGTAAGGTTTCGGCAATTTGCTTTGCAATGCCTTCATCTTTTAAGAAATGCTGACCTAAGTACTTTTTTGCTTTTACAGGACTTTTATCATTATGCTTTTTATGAGCATATTTATCGTCTTTGTTCTTCTTCCTTTTCGTTCCCATAACTAATATTTTGCACTATCTTATTTTGCGATATAAGCCCATGCGTTTTTTCCAGAAGCTAGCTGAATCTGAATTCTTTCGTATGCTTCACCCTCGTAACTATCTGCTTTTTCTAATTCTTGATGAGATAGCGTATATACTTGTCCTTTAATAACATCTTCTTTAACGCCCGTATGTTGTAGGGTCGGGTAAAGGTCGGCTACCTTCTCATCAGATATAATATATAATGGCAATTCATCTTCAAACCCATTTAATGGTCTAGAGAAAACACCTAATTGTACTTCTCTTTCTTGTAAGGTGCCATAAGTAAATAAATAGTGCGTTGCCGCAGCCCTTTGTACAAAGTACTCATCTACTATTTCTAATTCTGTTTTAAAAGAAACCAATTGCCCCGCAAATTTACGCTGAATACTTTCTATTAATGCAGGAGCGTTTTCTTCGTAATACCGTTCTAGGGTAGCTTTGTCTTGTACGGTATATTGTACCGAATAAGTGAAGCCGCCCATGTCTTCTTCAACTAATACTTTTGAGAATTTTGCGCTTAAGAATTTGCCTGTTGAAAGTACTTGTGGAATATGAATTTCTTTCATCCATTGTACCCAAGTATCATGAGCAGTTTCTTCTACATTAGTGGTAACGTTATATATATACATGCGTTAGTTCAAGTTCAAATTGATATGCAAAGTTAGTTTAACTAGCGCTTAAAACGAATTAGATGAAGCCTGATTTTAATTTATGGAATCTCCCCTTAAAATTCTAAAGTTCTTTCGTGCTTCAGGAAAGTAGTAGCTATCTTGATAATTGTAGATAATTTTCTCGTACTGCTCTTTGGCTTTGATGGGGTCGTTCAATATTTTTCTATATAATTCGCCCAAGGCATAATAAGCATCATCGGCAAGAATGCCATTACCATAGAATGTGATGATTTTTTGATAGTTTAGTTCGGCATCTTCATACTTTTTCTGTTTTTCGAACAACTGTGCTTGCTTCAATAGTGCCTCATCTTCAATTTTTTCTCCCTTGTGATTTTCTAAAATATCGCCCAATGCAGTAATTGCTTCATCGGTTTTATTTTGGTAGGCTAAAAAATCGGCTCTTGCATATTTTTTAAGTGCGGTTTGTGTAGAATCTTCGAGTGAATTATCAGATATCAATAAGCTTAATTGCATGGCATCGTTCGCAATAAGTTGAGACGTAGAACTACGCAATACCTTAAGTTGTGTCAATGCCCAATCGAAATCTCCCTTATAAAAACTTGTTTGTGCTACTTTATAACGCGCATCCTGCCCAAGCACATCGTTCTTTAATTTTTGTTGAATCTGTGAGAAGTAGATAAGGGCTTCATTAAATTTTTTATCATAGACCAAAATATCGCCTAAGGCTAATTTTAAATATGCGGTACCTCTATCGCTTAAAGGAAGATCAAGACTATTTTTAAGTAACTTCTCTGCAGGTGCCGGATCATTCTTTTTAAAGGTTAGAAAATTGGCATAGGCAACTTGAAGTTGCAACGATTGTGTTTTATAACCGTACTCATCTATTAGCGCATCATATTTTTTTTGAATTGC
>JANQUX010000262.1:3524-5400 GCA_030730545.1 Maribacter sp.
ACATCAGGATTTTTTTGTGCCCGTTCTAACAAGACTTTTTTTAACAGGATGTTGTTTTTATCTTCCGCATCTTCAGAAACAAAATCATCGATGCTTCTTAGAATATTAGATTTAGATGTTTTACCATCGATTACCAGATTTAGGTACGAGTTGTACATCGCTTCAACATTACCCTGTTCGCCATAAATTCTTGCCATTTGAAAGTTGAAGTCTAAAGCAGGGTTCAAATTCATTGCTTGTTGAAAAGCTTTAATGGCTAAATCTAAAAGGCTATATTTTTGAAACTGAAGACCTAAGGCATAACCGTAATTCGGATTTTTTGAAATGACATCTAAAGCTTTTTCGTAACTGGTCTGTGCCAAATCTGCTTTTTCTTGAAGGGTATAGTTATAACCTAAATCTATTAAGAGTGTAGGGTAGGGGTTGCGGTCTTTTAAGCGTTCGTTCAAAAAATCTTCAGCTTCCACATATCGTTCTAGTTGCTGATAGCAGGCGACTAAATCTTGAACATACTCCGTTCTTCTCGGGTTTTTTTCTACTAATTTTTCATAGAAAACAACTGCTTTTTCAAAATCGCCATCAGCAAAATATTGCTTTGCCAAGAAATCATCTTGGGCAAAGCTGAATGTTGACAGAGCTATATATATTATAATGAAAAAGATAAAGCGCATAATCAAAGATACATAGAATGCGGTAAGTTGTTGTTAAGGAGATGGTAACAAGCGCTTGAAATTATGCATTAAATACCCTGCAACTGTTTATGAGAACCATCGCAGTTCGGTATTCTTTTAGATAAACCACAAACACAATCGTTTAAACCTTTGCCGTTCAAGATTCTTTTGGTATTCTTTTCTATTCTTGCTACCCGTGTAGCACTTTGTTTCGCCTGATTAAAATGAAGCAAATATCCTTTTTGGCGACCAGGAGTTAAATTTGTGAATGCATTTTTAAACTCCGGATCATTTGAGAACATTTGTTCCAATTCAATAGGAACGGCAATATCGGATACTTTTTTTGTCGGAATTTGTTTTCCCGATTTTTCATGAGCTATAGCCTCTTGAATGTACTCTTTAATCACCACCGACAGCTCGTTAATTTCTTGGATATCCTGAAATCTAATTTGCCTGCCAGCCTGTACATTTTCGGTTTGCTGAATTAATATGTTTTTGTAGTCTTCTAATAAAGCTCCTTTGTAAAAAAGTACCGCACAATATTCTTTAAAGCCGTGTATTAAGACAATATTTTTACCATTGTTGGTGTAGCAAGGGTGTTTCCATTTAAAATCTTCTACAACATCACATTCTAAAATTAGCTCACGTAGGCGAGTAAGTTCCACTTGCCACTGTGAAAGTTCGGTTAAAAAAGTATCCACTTTTTTATTCATAAGAGTGCGTTGTTTTTAAGTGTTTCTAATGTGAAACTACTTTAAGACCAATTATAGAACCTATTAATGTCGTAATAAAAAGAATGCGTAAAAAAGTCGCTGGTTCTTTGAATACAAATATCCCTACTAATACAGTGCCTACTGCCCCAATACCTGTCCAGACTGCATAAGCGGTGCCAATCGGCAATGTTTGTGTCGCTTTTACCAAAAGCATCATGCTTATGGCAAGTGCGACTAAAAAACCAACATACCATAAGTACATTTCGTTGCCTGTGGTTTCTTTTGCTTTGCCTAAACAAAAGGCGAAAGCTACTTCAAACAGACCGGCGATTATTAATAGTACCCAATTCATGATATTAGAATTTATTTAAAGTAACGTTAGCTATTTTAATATAAGTAAAATTTAAAAAAAAAGATATGCCATATGAATTTATTCATATGGCATATCTTTTTTAGATGTTTAATACTTTGAAGTATTTTTATTAATCAATC
>JANQUX010000263.1:0-4895 GCA_030730545.1 Maribacter sp.
AGAAAAGGGAATAAAGAGTCAGGGATTCGGAGTGTACGCTGATCCTGTCTACCCAGGGATAAAGCACCAAAGTAACGGCGTAATTATTGCTACGGACGAAGGCTCAAAAGCACGTGCCATTTTTGAAGGAGAAGTAATCGCTATTTTGGCTGTACCTGGTGGTAATAAAGGTGTTCAGATTAAACATGGTAACTTCATTAGTACCTACTACAACCTTTCTGAACTTTATGTAAAAAAAGGTGATAAAGTATCCAGTAAAGAAGAACTCGGTGTTGTTTATACCAATAAAAATAATGGTCAGACCAGATTAAAATTTTATTTATACCAAGATACCTCTCGTCTTAATCCAGAAGAATGGGTGTATAGACTTTAAAACAATCTCTTATGAAAAACGTACCTGCTATTACAGATATCAAAGGAAGTTTTGAACTGCGTAACGGAGTTAAAATGCCGTATTTGGGTTTAGGAACGTATCAATCTGATAATGAAGAAGAAGTTGTAGAGGCAATTAAAAGCGCAATTCAATTAGGGTATCGTCATATTGATACTGCAGCTGCCTATAAGAATGAAGAGGGTGTAGGTAGAGGTATTCGTGAAAGCGGAATTGATAGAAGTGACATCTTTTTGGTAACCAAAGTTTGGAATAGCGATCAAGGGTATGAAGAAACACTGAAAGCTTTTGACGCAAGTTTACAACGTTTGGGTGTCGACTACCTAGATTTATACCTTATTCATTGGCCAGTTGCAGGAAAGTACAAAGAAACTTGGAGAGCTTTAGAACATCTATATGCTCAAAAGAAAATTAGGGCTATAGGAGTTAGTAATTTTCTAAAACATCATTTAGAAGACCTGATGAGCGAATGTAAGGTGGTGCCTATGGTCAACCAAATGGAATTTCATCCGTACTTGGTGCAGCAAGACCTTATCGATTTTTGTACTTCGAACGGAATTCAATACGAGTCTTGGTCTCCTTTTATGCAGGGTAAGGTTTTTGAGTTGGATATTTGTTCCGACTTAGCCAAAAAGTACAATAAGAGTGTAGCACAGATTATTCTGCGTTATAATCTTCAAAAAGGTATTGTTGCAATCCCGAAATCTGTTCATGCCAAACGTATAGCATCTAATGCCGATATATTTGATTTTGAGTTGTCAAATGATGATATTATCTTTTTAGACGGATTGGAAACAGGCGAACGCTCTGGTCCCGATCCTGATAACTTTAATTTTTAGTAGGTAATTTTGTCAATATTATTTTTCTGATATTCAAATAATATGATTTCTTTAATTATTCGTTATCATATTGATTTTCATTAGATTATGTAATTGAGTGTGCCTTTTTTTGCCGAATTTTACTGTATTAATCAGTAAAATAGAGCCATTATGCACAATACAATTACGTTGAATTCCGAGTCTACTAAAAATCAATTAGAGAAAAATACTACTCATAAATCACCAAGTTTTAATCTAAAATGGTCTCTTAAACCAATAGTCGTTTATGTTGCATTTTTAGCTACATGTTTGACTTTAGCCTACGGTGGATTAGTAGTTTATTCCATCGCCTTTTTCATAATGGGAAGCATTGGTTTGGCGGCACTTTATATTTGGAATAATGCTAACGAAATGAAAATGGACCTTTCTTTTAAGGTTGATATAGAACAGTCGGAATTGGAAAAGGATTTGTACCGAGAAGTGGTTTAGTAGAATTACAAATTAGATATGCTAAAATATAGATAGACCTCTTGGCTCACATATTTTAGCATAAAAAAGAAATAAGAATCGATTAGTATTTTGGTAAACTAATTTACTTCGTAAACAAAGCTTTAAGCTCCGTTGCATTATCAGGTGTCATTTTACCTGCCAATACTAAACTCAATTGTTTTCTACGTAATGCACCTTCAAAACGGGTAATCTCTAGGGGAGTTTCAGGCGTTAATTCAGGTACTTCAGTTGGTGTACCTGTTTCATCAACGGCAACAAAGGTATAAATAGCTTCATTTGCCTTAGTACTCTTACCGCTGTAGCGGTCTTCTATCCAAACATCTATGTAGACCTCCATAGAGGTGTTGTATGCTCTAGAAACGGCTGCTTCGACAGTAACAACACTACCAAGCGGAATTGCCAAGTTAAAAGCTACGTGGTTAACAGATGCGGTTACGGTAATTCTGCGGCTATGTCTACCGGCGGCAATACTAGCTGCGCGATCCATACGGGCCAATAATTCGCCACCAAATAAATTTTGAAGTGCGTTGGTTTCACTTGGAAGAACCAAATCGGTCATTGTTGTACGAGATGCTGCAGGAGTCTTTGCTTCCATTAAATAGAAATTTTGCGCAAAGATACGGGCATCAAGGGTACTTATAAAATGTGTGTAGGTTTATTTTTCGGTTAATAACCAAGCATCTTTAGATTGCGTACGTTTAATTTCACGTAATGCATTCAAAGCATCGTTTGCATTGGTATAACTATCGAAGGTTACCATGTGTAGACCGTAAGCATTCGTACCATAATAACCGGCATTAAATCCGTTAGCTTTTAGCTCCTCGATTTTTCTATCGGCATTACCCTTAACTCTAAAAGCACCCGCAACGATAAAATGAGTTGCAGCTCCTTTTTCGGCAATTGCTTTTGCTGTAGATTTTGTAGTGGCTTCAACAGTAACTGTTGGTAATTCTAATGGCGATAGATCAAAGAAGGTTGCTTCTTGTATTTGCTTGTTTACAAACTCTTCAGCATTTTGTCTAGCAACTTGCTCGTTTGTATTTTTTTGTTGGTAGGCACGATAACCCGTAACGCCTGTAGAAAATGCTAACATTAGAATAGCAGCATATTTTAAATAAGGTCTAAAACCTCTAGTTTCTCTACGTTCAGGACTAATTACGAACGGTATTTTTTCTTCTATTTGTACAACTTCTTCCTTTAATATCTCTCTAGTAACAGGTATAGAGTTAAAATTCGAAAGTCCGAATGAAGAGGTTAGATAGTTTGTTTCATTTGCAGGTTGAAACAATATTTTATCTTCATGGTTTCTAGCTAAAGAACCAATATTTTTTAACTGTAAAGAAGTTTCTTGAATTAAAACTTCTTGCCAAGCTTTTACTTGGTTTTCAATTTCGACCAATGCTGTTTCATAAGAAACTTTCTCTGCATTTGACACATAAGAAACCAAAAGCCCATCGTTAGAGACTAGCTGTCTATTAAAAACAATAGATTTATTTGGTGCGCTAAACGTATTGGTAACCACGTTTATTTTGGCAGAATTTTTTTGGGTAAGGAATGCTCCAAATCCTGGGACAACAACACAGTTGTACCTATAAAGTAAATCGCTTATATAGTGTTCTAAAACCATCTGATCACAAATATGAAGAAAATAAAGAGGTATAAAAACTCCTTTCGTAACTTTTTATTAACATATTTTTTTCGCTTATTTGCGAACTAGAAATGAAAACTACACAACATACTGCTGATGAACTTGTTGCAATACTACGGTTACAACATGTTCCAAATATTGGAGATATCCTCGCGAAGAAATTAATTTCTCATTGTGGGAGTCCATCCGCGATTTTCGAAGACAAAAAGCAAAATCTGTTGAAAATCGATGGTATCGGTACTCATACAATCAGACATTTATTTGATTTAGAACATTTAGAAGCGGCGGAGTCAGAATACAATTATGTACTCAAAAACTATATTAGCTGCACATATTTTTTAGATGAATATTATCCTAATAATTTAAAGCATTGTATTTAAGGACCTATTCTGTTATTTCAAAAAGGTAATATTGATTTGCAGAATCGTAAATTGATTAGCGTTGTCGGTACTCGTAATATTACGAGCTACGGCATGGCTTTTTGTGAGCAGTTTATTGAGGAAGTAGCTCCTTTAGATCCAGTCATAATTAGTGGTTTTGCTTACGGAGTAGATATTTGTATTCAGCGGGAAGCTATTAAACATGGATTACAAACCGTAGGATGCTTAGCGCACGGACTAAATCAAATCTACCCAAAGGTACATGCCAAATATCAAGCTGATGTTTTAAAGAATGGCGGCTTTTACACCGAATTCTGGAGTACTAGTAACCCCGAACGCGAAAACTTTTTAAAACGAAACCGAATTATTGCTGGCGTAAGTGAAGCTACGGTTGTTGTTGAATCTGCTGAAAAGGGCGGAAGCCTCGTAACCGCAGATATTGCTAATAGTTATAATAGAGATGTTTTTGCCGTACCTGGTAGAACAACTGATAAATATAGTTTGGGCTGTAATAATCTAATTAAGCAGCAAAAAGCCCATGTAATGACATCGGCTGCAGATTTAATTTATTTGTTAGATTGGGATATTGCTGAAAAACAGAATAAGACCATTCAGAGACAACTTTTTATTGAATTAGATGAGATTGAACAAAATATTTATACCTACCTGCAGAATAACGGCAAGCAAATTTTAGATAGTATAGCCTTAGATTGTAAACTACCTATTTATAGAACATCCTCTACGTTGTTAAATATGGAAATGAAAGGTGTTATACGGCCTTTACCAGGGAAATTGTTTGAGGCAATCTGATATTTTACAAACCACTCGGTTTGTTTTTTAAATATTCGAAGAGTAGAATTAACCAAGTAATCCTTTTGTCGATAAAATGCCATTCGAAATCGGGAAAATTACTTTTGAATCGGTCAAAATAAAAACAAAAAACCGACCTAGTGGTTTGTTTTGATATTATATTATATTTTTTTCACAAATTATTTCTATGTCAACGTTTACAGTCATTTTACTATTAGTAATTTTAGTTTTAATTGCTTCGGATGTTTATTTTTTATGGAGGATTTATGAAAAGTCTGCAAAAAAGAAAAATAAGCTATCAAGTTCGGAGTATTTTGAATTGAAATATAACATTAATC
>JANQUX010000263.1:4905-5400 GCA_030730545.1 Maribacter sp.
ATATAATGCCATTCCAAATCAGGAAACTTGCCACGAACTCATTTGTAATTAATACAAAAAACCGACCATTAGGTCGGTTTTTGATATTTGTGGTATTTAAGGCTAGAAATTAATAACCCAGTTTTTCACGCACTCTTCCTAGTACTCCGTCAGCTACTTTTCTTGCTTTTTCCGCACCCAGATCTAATGCATCATCAAGTTCTTTTAAATTATTCATATAGTATTCAAACTTCTCACGAGGCTCTATAAACTTATTTACAATAACTTCATAAAGTGCTTGTTTGGCATGACCGTAACCATAATTTCCGGCTAAATAGTTAGCGCTCATTTCTTCAATTTGAGGCTGGCTAGCTAGAATTTTATATAAAGCGAATACATTATCGTTGGTAGGGTCTTTCGGATCTTCCATAGGCGTACTATCCGTTTGTATTCCCATAATTTGTTTGCGTAATTGTTTATCCGTCTGAAAAAGACTGATTAAATTACCCTTACTCT
>JANQUX010000264.1 GCA_030730545.1 Maribacter sp.
TTGTAACAAGGTATCACCACACCCACACAATTCTTCTGTAGCATGCGTGTATCAGATTTTTTCTCAGTTACTACTCCCTTATTTTCAGGCGCACCTATTATTCTTTTTATTCTAGCGGCCATTTCAT
Source organism: Maribacter sp. (assembly GCA_030730545.1). GTDB lineage: Bacteria > Bacteroidota > Bacteroidia > Flavobacteriales > Flavobacteriaceae > Maribacter. The sequence continues at coordinate 128 of JANQUX010000264.1, forward strand.
CTAGACTAACCGGTTTCTTCAGATAATCATTAACCCCTAAATCAAAATTCTGCATAATTAAGCTCTCGTCTGTATTACCCGACATTACGAGAATAGGTGTGTCATTTTTCATGAATACACGTATATATTTCACCACTTCGGTACCGGTACAGGAGACCAGTTCTGTGCCCGACATTTCTGGCATATTCATATCAAGTAAAACCAAATCGGGTTTAAATGAGTTAAACAACTGTATACCAGATTCAATTGAGTTGGCAGTTTGTACATCATATCCTAATTCTGACAATCGTTTTTCAACAGAAAGTAGAATAAGTTTTTGGTCGTCTATGGCTAGTATTTTCATACGTTTAGTTTTGGTTGCTTGTAGTTTACGCTACAAATTTACTTGCCAAGCCGCAAGATTTTGAACTAGCTAAGTTGGTTAACTGTTTACTGTAGACGAGTGGTTTATTAGAATAGATAGCGGCATGTTTTTAAAACTGAAGCCCTTCCTATTTTTTACGATTTAATACTAACGAAACTACTTATTGTAGGTATTCTATTATTAAAATTTTAACTAATCCCTTTTTAATGTATTGATCATCTCATATATTTAATACCTTTATATAGAATTTGATTCTAATTTAACCTTTGGAGAAAAAAACCAATACCCTCTTAATATTAGCTTTAATCGTAGGGCTAGCTTTTCATGGTTCTGCTATTTTCTTTACGTTAGAATCTACCTACGATGCATTAATTCACCTATTCTTCGCCGATCACTATGCCAATAGCTGGTTTGATCCGTGGGAATATCGCTGGTATACGGGCTTTACAGTACAATCTTATCCACCATTAGTACATCAACTTATTGGTATTCTCTCTTACATTGGCGGCTTAAAATTCGGTATGTACACGGTTGCATTAATTGCAATTGTCTTATTTATTACTGGGGCATATAGGTTTACCCTTTTAATGACCGGAAGC
>JANQUX010000265.1 GCA_030730545.1 Maribacter sp.
ACAGTGCACTAACGAATGTAATTGCTAATTTTTTCATGATAATGAAATTTATTTATATTATAAATTTACTCCTTCTTTTTAAAAAGGCCTCTTAAATCGGTGTTATAAAATACCCCAACTTGAAAGCGATCATAATCAGTCTCGCTAAAATGATTTTTTAGATACCCAACTTGCATGCTCAAACTTTCGGTGACATTAACGCCAAGTGCTGCATACGCTCGGTTTTGACCAAAGGCATTATTCTGTAAGTTGATAAAAATTTCATCATAGAAATTCAAGAAAAAGATATCGGTTAGGGGCAGGGTCATTTGAATTCTATACCTCGCTCTATGTAATGTATTACTGATTCCAGAAAAATTATTTTGAACAAACCGTTGTTCTAAACGATAGCGATGCTCGAAATTAAATTCCCAGATTTTGTTTTTAAGAATGAATTGCTCAAATATGCGATGTTCAGAAATGGAGTTATTTTTGATAAGAGCATCACCCCCAATAACGTCAAATTCACTGAACGTTGGGTCGGTCTCAATAAATCCATAGCCTAAGGTCGCAATAGCATCAGGGTTAATATGATAATTTATACCTGTACGCAGCAATAACTGGTTAAAGTTAGAAGCCATTTCATAATATCTAAATTGCGCTTCGGTATGTATACTCCATTTATCGGCAATTTTATTGGTGCCAAAATACATGAACCAACTACCAAAATCATCTTCTCCTGTACCACCACTTTGTGCATTTGCTTGATTAATAGTAGCCAATAATACTAATAACGTAATAACTTTCTTCATTCCTTATTTTAATGTGAAACTAAAATTTATAATCGCGGCTTTATTTATCGCCATCTTCAATTGGAGTTCCTGTATCCTTCTTTAAGTACAAATCTAAAAAATCTAAAACCCTACTATAGGCTTCGATCTGATTTTCTTTCTTAACAAATCCGTGACCTTCATCTTCAAAGAGTACATATTCTACTGGTACACCGTTCTTTTTTACACCCGCAACAATCTCATCAGACTCTACTTGCAATACACGTGGATCTTGAGAACCCTGTAAAACAATTAAAGGCTTGGTCACCTTATCGGTATGAAATAATGGGGAAATCTCTTTTAGACGTACCGAATCTGCACTATAGGGATCACCTAACTCTAAGTAAAGCGCATCTTTAAAAGACTCCCACCATGGCGGTATACTTTTTAGAGTTCGCAACCAATTGGTAACACCAAATAGATTCACCCCAACTGCAAACTCTTCGGGAGTATAGGTAAGTGCCGCCATGGTCATATAACCGCCATAAGAGCCTCCCATAATTCCGATTTTATCGGGATCGATTTCCGGTTGAGCCGCAAGCCAGTTTTTACCTTCTACGCAATCTTTCAAATCTTTGTCGCCGTGGTTTAAATCGTCCATTTGATAAAACGTTTTTCCGTAACCACTACTACCACGGTTATTTACCGCTAATACCGCATACCCGTGATTGGTAAGGTATTGCGTAAGCGAGCTGAAGTTTTGACGACTTTGCCCACCTGGTCCGCCATGAACCAATACCAAGGCAGGTACTTTTGCATCGGCACTTGCTTGATGGGGCTTGTAATAAATAGCAGGAATTTCTACTCCGTCAAATGACTTATAACGAACTACTTCAGCAGCAACAAGATCGTCTGCTTTAATTTCAGGATTCAAAACATCAGTTAATTGCAGCTGTTCTTTCGTTTCTAAGTTATAGACATATAAATTACTAGGCGTATGTGAGCCACCTGCGTAAAAACGCATATATTTTTCGTCTTTTGAGAAATCTACATTAGTAATTTCCATAGCATCGAATGCCGGTAAATCAATGTTTTCCATAGTAGCGACATTCATCACTTCGATGGTGTTCTTCGCATCTTCATTGATATAGGTAACAAGGTATGTGCCTTTATCTGTAAAGTAACTACCCAAAATATCCCAATCGCGTGAAATTACTTTTTCGGTGTTTCCGTTGGCGATGTTATATTTCATGAGGTATGAAAACTCGCTGCCTTCATCGGTTGTGTAATAAAGTTCATCACCTGTCGGAGAAAAATCTTGACTACTATTCGCACTTTGCGTTTTATTGATCTTGATTTTATTTTTCGATGAAAGATCAAAAAGATACAAGTCTGAATCGTTGGTGTTCAAAGACTTCGCCAGCGTAAGATGTTTTTGATCCTTGCTAAGGTTACCGATATCATATCCTTCTTCGTTCTTAAAAACTAGTTTTGGCGAATAATTGAGAAAATCCATTTGATACAGATCCATGTATTTTGCATCTCGTTTGTTCGATGTAAAAAAGAAACTTTGGTCATCTTCTGCCCAACTATGAAAACTAGCTCTCGCACCTTTATCGGGCGTAAGGTCTGTATGGCTGCCATTTAAATTACGAATGTAGATATGGTAAATTTCATCCCCATTACCATCCATACTAAAAAGCATTCGTTCATCTCTCGGAAAATAAGAAATCGCAAAAATAGAAGCGCTATCAGATTGTGTTATGGGCGTTAACTCACCACCCTTCGCAGGTACGGTATACATATTATAGATACCAGATCTATTGCTTGAAACCAATAACTTAGAATTATCACGATAAAAACTACCGCCAGAAATAGCTTCATTATCCATCATCTGTTTAATGGTATACTGATCCGGAATTTTAGTGATTTCAACTTCTTTTTGAACCTCCTTTTGGACTTCTTTTTTTTCTGTACAACTCCAAATAAGAGCTATGGCAAAACAAGCGAACAGTTTTTTCATAATTAGTGTTTTAAGTGAGTATGCCTAATATCATGAGAATTATTTCAAACTAAAGGTGTCTACTTCTTTAAAAGGAGAAAGTGTTAAACTTTCCATTGTCGCTTTATATGATTTCCAATCGGTAGAAAAGAACGTATTGGTTTTCTCTAAAGCAGCTTCTAAATCCTCTTTAGCAAATTGCATCAATTGAGTTTCTGTAACGGTCATGCCAGCTTTACGTGATCCCACATAGCCACGAGCAAGTTGTAAACGTTGCATTACAGTCATCTCCTTACTACGGGTAATACCTTGTCGCTTATCAACTTTGCCTAAATAGATTGCGGTTACAGAATCTATTTGTTTAATGATATCTTTCGAAGCATCAATTTGCTCTTTGTACTTTTTATCATCTTCCTTTTTTAAATCTTTTTGAAACTGTTCGGCAGTCGCTTTACTTTGTGCCAATTGCTGAACGGCGTCTGCAGCCTTTTGCATGTACGATTCTAACACTTTACCGTTTGTATATGCCTCATTTATACCTACCATAGAAACCTCTAAACGAGGATCAGATTTTACGGTAATCTTAGTTTCTTCCTCCAAATCACCAAATAACATTTTTATGGTATACGTACCAGGTTTAACATCTAATCCGCCAGATTCTTTCTTTTTGGTAACTACTTTTCTAGAAGGTCTATCAGCACCTTTTTCATCCATTCCCCAATAAATTCTGTGGAATCCTGCTTTTTCGGGAGTTTTGTATTTTAAGGTACGAATTAAACGATCTCCGTCATAAAAATCGAACTGAACCGAATCTTTCTTCTGTACTCCTGTTAATTCTACTTTATCTATTTTTTCTTCGGATTTCTCTTCGGATGTCTCATCAGTATCTTCCTCTTTATCATCGGCTGAAGCTGCTGGTTTTTTAGCAGCCTTCTTACCTTCTTTTAAATAGTAAGTAATCATAGCGCCAGACTTTTTATTTTCACCTTGGTAAAGTCCGTCACCACCAAATCTGCTACCTGTAGGTTGTTGATAAGCAGCTTGATATGCCGTTGGAGGCGTAAATAATTCGATGTCTTTATTTAGGATGGATGCATCTGCTGCCACTGCACGTAGCGGACGAATATCATCTAATACCCATGCAGCTCTACCGAAAGTACCGATTACCAAATCGTGCTCTCTTGGGTGAATCGCTAAATCTTTCGTAGAAACAGTCGGGAAGCCTTCCGTCCATTTTTGCCATTTTTCACCGGCATTGAAAGAAACATATAATCCGTCATCGGTACCTAAGAATACTAAATTAGGATTTTCAGGATCTTCAATAATCGATAGCGCATAACTTTCTACATCTGTAGCGTCCACAATTCTTGTCCAAGATTTACCGTAATCTTTTGTACGATATGCATACGGGGTGTAATTAAATCTTCTGTAATCATTCGCAATTAACAATGCTTCCCCTTTATTTCGGGTAGATGCCTTTATTTGCGGAATCCAGCTTCCTTTTGGTAATCCTTTAATATTCGCGGTTACTTCTGTCCAAGTACCACCACCATTTTGAGTGTAATGTACGCGCCCATCATCAGAGCCAGACCAAAGCATATCTTTTTCAACTGCAGATGGTTCAATAACTAATATAGTAGTATGATTTTCAGCTCCCGTTGCATCCATAGACAATCCGCCACTTTCGCTTTGCTTTTGTTTTTCGGGATCGTTAGTGGTTAAATCCGGAGAAATAACCTTCCATGTCAATCCCTTATCGGTGCTTTTGTGTACAAACTGACTTCCGAAATAAATAGTACTGTTATCGAAAGGATCTTGGCAAATTGCCGAATTCCAGTTAAAACGTAGTTCTGTAGTTGCATCTGGCGGAGTAGGGCGAACGATATAGTTATCGCCAGTCTCATGGTCAAAACGTTGCACATAACCTTGTTGGCTCATCGTATACCCATAACGAGAATCTACGGGATCGGGTACCACATCAAAACCATCGCCGAAGCTAATTTCTTGCCAGTAGCTATTACGAATCCCCTGGTCTTTCCAAACATACGCCGGACCTCTCCAACTACCATTATCTTGCATACCACCGTATACATTATAAGGATAGTCGTTATCCGTTGCAATGTGATAAAATTGCGCCACAGGTAGGTTGCCCACAAAACGCCAAGTCTTTCCACCATCCTTAGAAATATTCAACCCGCCATCATTACCATCCATCATAAATTGTCCATTATCGGGGTGAATCCAAAAGGCATGGTGATCAGGGTGCACGCCGTTATCTACACCATAAGCAGGCATAAGCTCAACGAAATTCTTGCCGCCATCTTGAGAAACATTTACATAGGTAAATACAGAGAAAACTCTATTTTCATTTTGTGGATCTACGTAGATTTCGGAATAGTAAAAAGGTCTATTACCGATATCGCCCTTATCATTAATTTTTTTCCATTTGAATCCGCCATCCTCAGATTTGTACAGCGCATTCTTTTTAGCTTCCACTAAAGCATAAATAACATCAGGTTTGCCAGGAGCAATGGCAACACCAATTCTACCTAAATCGCCAGCAGGTAAACCATCTTCCTCACTTAATTTCTTCCAATTCTTACCACCATCGTGGGT
>JANQUX010000266.1 GCA_030730545.1 Maribacter sp.
GCTTAGAATTTAAATTAAAAGAAAGCGGAATGTATATTAAAAAATATTAAAGTTATTGTTTAATTAACCTTCTTAACATGTTGTAATTGATCTTTTAACTCATTCATCGATTCTTGTAGCTGACGCAAAAGACCATTATCGGTTGTAGCATCTACGTTAAAAGTAATTTTACTACTTACTTCCCAAATTTCTTGAATCTGAAATGGCTTTATATCATAAGGCGGATAGGTTTCATTTAAAGATATCAAAGTAATATTATTTGAATTCGGTCGCTTTTCAATTTTCTTTACCATAATCGAATCTTGTAATACAACTACATACATTTTATTGGCACTTACATAATCTATATGCTCTATTGCTTTTGCTAAAACCCACTCGCCAGGATGCAAATTTGGTAACATACTATCACCTTCTACTTGAAACCCACGATAGGTCGCATTTCTAAATTCTGGAATAGGTAAATCGAATGCAGGTAATTGTTGATACCAACTAGTATCTGCAATATTCTGAGGATAACCAGCAGCAGCTTTTGCATTTACCAAAACCATGTTGTCGCGATTAGCAGAATCGACGGTTACCACTTTAGGTATTACACTAGTCTTTGAAGTCTCTAAATACTGCTCTTCACTTTCCCCAAACAACCAAAGCGGATTAATCTTAAACTGTTTTAATAATTCTGACACTACTTTACCAGATAATTTAGTTCTACCACGCTCTATATCGGCTGTTGTATTAGATACGCCAATAAGTGCCGCAAAATCTGCTTGTGTAAAGCCTAGCTCCCTTCTTAAATCGGTAAATCGCTTTAATGTCAGTTCGTTTTCCATAATCTTTTCCGCTTTATAAAGATTTTAATACTTCTTTATATTCCAAATATAGTGATTATGGATTATATCCAAAATAATATTTGGAATATTTCCATAATTAGGAATAATTCCATAATTTTGGAATAATTACTAATTGCTATGGATTTTAATCGCATTAAAGAAAAATTGAACATATTGGCAGATGCTGCAAAATATGACGTGTCTTGTTCTAGTAGCGGAAGCAACCGCAAAAATAAGGTCAATGGTCTAGGTGATACGGGTAATGGTATTTGCCATACCTACACCGAAGATGGGCGTTGTGTATCATTGTTAAAAATTTTACTGACCAACCATTGTATTTTTGATTGTGCCTACTGTGTTACCCGTAAAAGCAATGATATTCAACGAGCTGCATTTAAAATTCAAGAGGTAGTCGATTTAACCATCAATTTTTATAGAAGAAACTATATAGAAGGACTGTTCTTAAGTTCTGGTATTTTTAAAAGTGCCGATCATACTATGGAACGATTGATAGCCGTTGCCAAAAAACTTCGGGAAGAAGAAAACTTTAACGGGTACATTCACCTTAAATCAATACCTGGTGCAAGTGATGAATTAATGTATGAGGCCGGATTATATGCTGACCGTTTATCGGTCAATATTGAAATCCCCACTATATCCGGTCTTAAACTATTGGCGCCAGACAAAAAGCATGAAGACTTTATTAAACCGATGCTGAAGGTGAAAAATGAAATTATACGATACACCGAAGAGCGTAAAATCATTAAAAGCACGGCAAAATATGCTCCTGCGGGTCAAAGTACACAAATGATCGTTGGTGCCACTGGCGAAAGCGATAAAGACATTATGTACTCAGCCACCCACTTCTATAAGAATTACAATATGAAGCGGGTTTATTATTCGGGGTATGTTCCTATTTCAACCGATAGTCGTTTACCAGCATTAGGTAGTCAAGTACCCATGCTACGTGAAAATAGATTATACCAAACAGATTGGTTACTTCGATTTTATGGATTTAGTGTGAATGAAATATTAGACACCGATAATCCGAATTTAGATATGGATATCGATCCCAAATTAATGTGGGCACTTCGAAATCTTAATTATTTTCCTGTAGATATTAATAAAGCAGAACCACGAATGTTAGCAAGAATTCCGGGCATTGGTATGGGGTCTGTACACAAAATAATTAGCGGTAGAAAATATCGGAATCTTAACTGGGAACATTTAAAAAAAATGGGTATTGCCCTTAATCGCGCAAAGTATTTTATCATCTGTAACTCTTCTGATTGGGAACGTAGAGATTTAGATGCAGCGACCATAAAAGGAATGATTCTTCAATCCCAAAATAGTAAATTCAAAGGTCAATACAACAATCAATTATCCCTATTTAACTAAACTTATCATTTAATAAACTAAAAGACTATGGAAAATTTTAATAACACCTTGAACTCGACAAATATATCAATGTCAAATACTGTTATTGACCGTAGTCAGAGTCAAATATTATCAATAGGATACCAAATGGTATTATTAAAGACAAAAATTAAAAAAAGAGCAAAAATTGTATCACGAATATTTTTCTTCAACTTCTAAAACTAGTTATATGAATGCTTCAAAAACGTTAGTTTACGATGGTAGTTTTAATGGTTTTTTAACTGCTGTTTTTATAGGCTTTGAACAAAAGCTTACACATGCCGATATTCAAAAACAAGGACAATTGCAAAGCGGACTATTTGCTGAAACAGAAACTATTTTCACCAACATTGAAAAAGCACAACGGGTTTGGAACGGTGTTAGAAACAAAAGTAATTCTGCTATTAAAAATATATACTTTGCCTTCTTGAGCGAGCAGAATAATATGGAAGCATTAATTTACCGTTACATTCAAAAGCTAATGGGAAGTAAATATAACGGCGCAACCGATTTTAGTGATGATGGAGTTTTAAAGATAAATCAACTTGCACATAAGGTCGGTAGAGAAAAGCATCGAATGGAAGCTTTTGTGCGCTTTCAATTAACAAAAGACGAAGTTTATTTTGCGAACATAGAGCCAGATTTTGACGTGCTACCTTTAATCTCTAAACATTTTAGAAATAGATATGCTGACCAACAATGGATCATATATGATGTAAAACGTAAATATGGACTATTCTATGATTTAAATACTGTTGAAATCATTTCATTAGATTTATCTGATATTCATACCAATAGTATGCAGAAAAGTACTGCGTTTACAGATGTTGAATATGAATATCAAGACCTTTGGAACAATTATTTTAAAAGCACCACTATAAAATCTCGTATTAATAACAAACTACATGTTCAACATGTACCAAAGCGTTATTGGAAATACCTGTCCGAGAAGAAAGCTGTATAACACCTTACGTGTTAATAATATGAACTTGGTCTTATACCATTATCATTTTCAATGAAGCTTACCAGCCTCTTTGAATTTATTACAGCAAATTGTAAGCTGAAACTTTATTCTCATGTTTTGCTTATCTCAATTTAAAAATGAGGTGTAGTACTACTTAAATTACAGGTGCCTTAAATCTATATTTTTATTATCTATTGGTATAGATGATAATCTAATATCATTGTTATTACTTGTTCTAAAATTTTCTATTGTGCCAATTGAGCTTGCCTTAAATTCTGGAGTATGACCTTGGTCATTTTTCATAAAACTCACTCACCTTACTTTTACCTTTGAAATTGATACATGAAACTTAGCCCTCAAACTATTTTACGGTGATAGATTCATAAATAGAAGTTGACTATTTTGTTGGTTTTTAATTTCAATACCATAACACAAGATATATTTAAATTGAAAAATAGTATACATGATGAATTATCAAATAAAGGCTTCTTCGACGTACAATAATGATGCAGAAATTCATATTAAGCAATCTGATATTGATTTTGGCACTACAGCTAAAACAACAGAGGTGTTACCTAATCCTGCTGAATTGTTCTTAGGTTCATTTGCTGCTTGCATGCTTAAAAATGTGGAGCGATTTTCTGAAATGATGAAGTTTACTTATAACCGAACAACTTTAGAAGTTAAAGCAGAACGACTTGATAATCCTCCAAGAATGGATAATATTATTTACAGCTTAACCATTTTTAGCGATGATGATAAATTAAACACATCGCTCTTGAAAAAGAATATTGAAAAATATGGCACTATTTACAATACCGTTAAACTATCATGTGCAATATCTGGTTCAATTAAAACCAATGCTATTCTTTAATTAAGTCTCGACAATTTTTAAATGACGAATAGGTATATTTTTCAATAATCATTAAGTAGCAGTAGAAAAATTCTATCTCACCAACCTACCGGTAATATTTCCTGCAATAATATTGTTGACCTCATTAACGGTAGCAAAGTTTACATCACCTTCATACGTATGTTTTAAGGCACAAGCTGCACTTGCAAAATCCATGGCCTTAAAATCATCATATTGTTGCAATCCGTAAATTAAACCAGCCGCGAAAGCGTCGCCAGTACCAATACGGTCAACAACATGGGTAATATCTATATCTACAGTTTCTCTAAATTCAATACCATTCCACATTCTAGCCCTAATTTTGTGCCAAGAGCTATTCAATGATGTTCTAATTTTATCGAATACCTTTTCTATCGTAGGAAATTCTTCCATCAACTGCTTACTAGCTGCAATAAAATCATCATTATCATACCCATAATCTGTACCAAGAACTTCGTTAATTTCATTAACTCCGCCAATAAAAATCGTTGAATAATGCAACAGTTCAGTTAATGCCGCTTTTGGATCTTGACCATACTGCCAAAGTCCGCTACGGTACGTTGGGTCCGCAGAAACAGCCATTCCCTTTTCTCTTGCAAGCTTCAATCCGTTTTTAAGTACGTCGAAAGCTCCTTGAGATAATGCAGGCGTAATACCTGTCCAGTGCATCCACTCGCCATCTGTCAGGGCATTTTCCCAATTAACTTTAGAAGGTTCAATTTCTGAGAATGCGGAGTGTGATCGATTATACGAAATCATACTTGGTCTAATAACTGCGCCTACTTCAAGAAAATAAACTCCTAAAGGTCTTTTCGATTTAATAACGGATGATGTATCAACTCCAAATTTTCGAATATAGGTCATTGCCGTATCACCAATAAAATCATCTGATACAGCACTAATATGCTTCACGTTACCACCAAAATTTGAAATTGAGATTCCCACATTTAATTCTGTACCCCCAAAATAAAACTCGACAATATTAGACTGCACAAACTTTTTATGACCTCTTGGCGAAATACGCATTAGTACTTCACCAAATGTTATAATCTGACCCATGTTGAAATTTTTATCCTAAAATAGTTAATGCAAAATAAAAAACCTTTTGTTCTTTACAATTATATCAAAACAATGAAAAATTGATTTTTTTTAGTCTGATATAAACCTATTCAATAGCTATCATTATAATTTACTTTAAGTACAACCTTCTTGTATAATTGGCTAGCTTTTATATGTATAAC
>JANQUX010000267.1 GCA_030730545.1 Maribacter sp.
ACACAACACCTTAAACATACTGCTAACCAATTAGCTTTAGGTAAGACTGTAATTGGTCCTTCTATTGATGGCGGTTTCTATTTATTAGGATTACAAAAATCTAACTTTGAAGTTGCTGAATTTCAAAATTTACCATGGCAACGATTCAGCTTATACCACCAAATTTCATTGTGGTTACAAGAAGAATCGTCTGAATTAATAAAATTACCTGTTCTACAGGATTTGGATAACGAAAGAGATTTAAAGTCTATACTATCGTTTTCTACTGATCTATCATCAACCATATTACTGCTGATCATCAGTTTATTAAAAAGAAGCAAAATTCTATACCACACTAAACAGAACTTCTCTGCTGTATTTCCTAACAGCTTTCTTTATAACAAAGGCTCTCCTGTAGTTTCATTTATCTAGACCTCCCTTTATCCAATAGTTGGGTAAATGAAAACTCAGTTTAAAGCTATATATGAAACACTTAGTACTAGTGTTGACATTGTTTATGATAAACATGGTCAATGCTCAAGAAACAATTACAGGTATTGTTACCGATACCGATGGAAATACGGTACCGTACGTAAACATTCTACTGCCTGGCACCGTAACTGGATCAACCACTAATGAAAGTGGTTTTTATACTATTAATGTACCCAACTTTTCAGGCGCTATTGAATTTTCAGCTTTAGGGTATAAAACTCAAGTAGTAGCCATAAACAATCGACGAACTATAAATATCACTTTAGCGGATTCATCTGAAGTTTTAGATGAAGTAGTTTTGACCGCATTAGGACTAAAGCGGGAAACAAAAGAATTAGGCTACGTTGTGCAAAGTTTAGATGCCAAAGGAGTAACCGAGGTAAAATCAGTAAACTTTCTAGACAACCTTTCCGGTAAACTGGCAGGTGTAACTATTAACCAAGGCGCAACTGGCGTTGGTTCTTCCTCAAAAATCACTATTCGTGGTGAAGCTTCTTTCTCTAATAACAATCCGCTATTTATTGTTGATGGAGTACCTATAAATAACAACTCGGTCTTCAACTTTACCAATGAAGCAGCAGCCGGATTTCAAGAAATCGATTTTGGAAATGGCGCTATGGATGTGAATCCTGATGATATTGCCGAAGTATCTGTTTTAAAAGGTCCAAGTGCTGCTGCTCTGTATGGAACAAGAGCATCTAACGGAGTTATTATTATTGAAACAAAAAGCGGTAAAAATTCGAAAGGATTGGGCGTGAGCTACAATACGAGCTTTTTTATAGATTCAGCTTTTCAATTGCCCGATTTTCAAAATGAATACGGTCAAGGGAATGCCGGAGAATTTGCTTTTGTTGACGGATTAGGTGGTGGAACCAACGATTTAATCACCTACAGTTGGGGACCACGTTTAGATGTCGGTAACCTTATTCCGCAATATGATAGTCCCGTGACTTTAGCAGACGGAACAATTGTTCGCGGTGGCGATACTGCTCTTTATAATGGGAATACGATTACACCAACGGAGTTTAAATCGAATCCTGATAACTTGAAGAACTTCTATGAAACCGGAACAACGTTGATTAATAATATCGCCATTTCTAACGGATTTGAAAAAGGCAACTATCGCCTTTCTTTTACAGACTTACGCAGTGAGTCTATTATACCAGGGGTTAATTTAGATAGACAAACTATTAGTACACGATTGAGTTTTCAACCTATTGATAAGCTCCGCATCAATTCATCTATAAGTTATATCAATTCTAATAGCGATAACAGACCATCAAATGGCTATGGTTCAGAAAACGCGAATTATTCTTTAGTAGCATGGGGACCACGTTCCTTGAATATTGAAAATTTAAAAAACTATTGGCAACCAGGTTTAGAAGGAATACAACAGTATTCTTATAACTATACGTTTTTCGATAATCCTTATTTTATTCTTAATGAAAACACCAATTCTTTCAATAGAGATCGTGTTTTCGGAAACATCTCAGCAAGCTATGATATTACAGAGCACATAACGGCATCTATACGAACAGGAATGGATTATTCAAGTGAATTACGCCAATTAAAAAGAGCCTATAGTTCTAATCGTTTCTCTAATGGTGCATATGCCGAGCATGATGTTTTTTATAGAGAAGTGAACACCGATTTTCTATTGAACTATGCAAATCAGTTCAATGACTTTAAAGTTGATGTATCCCTTGGCGGAAATCAATTAGACCAAAAAGCATTTACCTCACAAGCACAAACCACAAGTTTGGCCCAACCGGGTATTTTTAGATTATCGAATGCCGCTTCACCAATTGAAGTGTTCGAATTTGAATCCAATAAAAGAATAAACAGTTTTTACGGCTTGGCAAAATTCGGATACAAAGACTATCTTTTCTTGGATGTCACAGGAAGAAACGATTGGTCTAGTGCATTAGCAACTCCGTTTTCAGTAGATAACACCTCATTCTTTTATCCGTCTGTATCTAGTAGTTTTATACTATCAGAAGTAGTTGATTTACCTAAAGCAATTTCATTTGCAAAATTAAGAGCTAGTTGGGCACAGGTTGGTAACGATACAAATCCGTACCAGACTACAGGTGCATTTGTTTCGCAAACACCATTTAATAGTCAGCCGACTTTTAGTAATTCAAATACTATCGCAAACGCGAATCTTAAACCAGAATTAACATCTTCATTTGAAGTAGGTGCAGATGTAAGATTCTTTGGCGACCAACTAAGATTTGATGTTTCGTATTATAACGCATTGACCAAAGACCAAATCATTTCTTTACCTATAGGTATCTCTTCTGGTTATACCCAACAAGTAGTTAATGGTGGCGAAGTTCGTTCTAAAGGGGTAGAGATTATTTTGGGCATATCGCCAGTAATAAGTCAGAATTTAAAATGGAATAGTACCTTAAATTTTAGCACGAACAAGTCTACTGTTGAAAGTTTACCACAAGACGAAGGTCGATTAACACTGGCATACTCTAGAATCTACGATAGTCAAAACCAAACGGTATTTTTACAGGCAGAAGAAGGCGGTCGCGTTGGTGACCTATACGGAACAGGATATTTGAAGAATGATAATGGCGATTTTATTCTTACGGACGAAGGCAGATACATACCAGATAATGAACTACAAAAATTAGGGAATTACAATCCTGATTTTATGCTGGGTTTCAATAACCAATTCAATTATAAAAATTGGAATTTAGGTTTCTTATTTGATTGGCGACAAGGCGGTATTATCGTTTCCAGAACAAGAGCTTTAGGTAATGTTGGCGGTCAGCTGGCAGAAACAGCTTTTAGACCCGAAGGTGGTATTGTACCCGAAGGCGTTGTAAATACAGGTACTACAGACAATCCTGTGTATACTGAAAATACAGTGGCAGTTTCAGCCGAAAGTTACTACCGACAATTTTATGACCGAAACCATGAAGAAAACAACACTTATGATGCGTCCTTTTTAAAGCTACGTCAATTTTCTGTTGGTTACACGTTTGATAACCTTAGTCTATTTAATCAAGATGCAACTTTAAGTTTATCTCTAATCGGCAGAAACCTATTTGCCATTACTGAGAATCCGCATTTTGACCCAGAACAATTAGCAGTACAAGGACAAGGATTTATAAGCGGCGTAGAAGATATGTCATACGCCACCACAAGAAGCATAGGTTTCAAAGCAGGATTTAATTTTTAAGAAAAAGAAGATGAAATATATATATACCGTTCTAGTCTTAATGTTGGTCATAAGCTGCACAAAAGACTTTGAGGAAATTAATACGAATACAAACGCACCGGTAACAGTGCAACCTAGTTTATTGCTTAGGCAAGTAATCTATGATTATGGGGAACAAATGTCTTATGAAGGTTTTACTGCTGGTAATTTACTAGGGCAATATAGTACCGCTCTTGATTTCAACTTATTTGACAGACATGATTTAAAATCTCCACAATTGGGAGGCAATCCGTGGCCTATATTCTATCAAAATCTAAGAGACAATGAAATTATACTGGATTTATCTCAAGAAAATACCGCCTTTACGGTCTATGAAGGACCTGCAAGAATAATGAAAGCCTACATGGCAGCAGGATTAACAGATTTATTTGGAGATGTTCCTTATTCTGAAGCATTCAAAGGTGATACAGAAACCGTCACTCCCGTTTACGATTCTCAAGAATCGATTTACATGAATGATGGAGGTATTTTTGATAATCTTGATAAAGGTATTGCTGCTTTAGAAAACTATACCGGTACAATTGCGCTAGAAGGTGATATTCTGTTTAATGGAGATTTAGACGGATGGATTCGTTTTGCAAATTCGTTAAAGATTAAATATCTAATGCGAGTTTCGGGCAAAATAGATGTTGCCGCCCAATTACAAACCATAGTTACCGAAGGTAATTTCATTGATGATAATAGTGAAAATGCCATTTTCAACTTTACCGATGGGGAGCCGAATAATTTTAGATTAGCACGATTAAGAATAGGTGATTTCAACAATTATGTACTTTCTGAAACTATGGGCGAAATATTGACCGGTTTAAATGACCCGCGTATTGATCGTCTTTACCGACCATTTGCAAATAGTACAGATAACGGATATAACGGACTCTTAAATGGAATAGATGCCTCTGCAGGAGTTTCCTTAGCCGATTATTCTTTGTTAGGAACAATTTTTAGAGAGAATACAGGCTTGCTTGATGCAAATTTTATGACAAGCATGGAAACTCACTTTCTATTAGCAGAAGCCGCTCAAAAAGGGTTTATAACAGGTGATACCGAAACGTTGTATAACACAGGAGTAACTCAAGCTTTTGACTACTGGCAAGTAGACCTACCTGCTGATTATTTAACGGTTGATGCCGCACTGGACAATGGTAACGCATTAGAAAACATCATTACTCAAAAATGGATTGCGAATAGCATAAATGGTTATGAAGGTTGGGTTGAATATAGAAGAACCGGTTTCCCTCAATTGAAAACGATATCGGCTAGTTTAAATAATGACTTAATTCCAATTCGCATGCCCTATCCTTCTGAAGAAGAAGCACTGAATAGCGTTAATTATACCGAAGCTTCAAATAATACGGAAGGTAATAGTATAAATGTGGCTGTTTGGTGGAATAATGCCCCCTAACCCCCAAAGGGGGAATTAAAAAGTCCTCTTTTAGCTTCACTAAATAAGAAGAAGTTTTTACTAATCAAACATTAAAAAGAAATATAATTTAATGAGTTACGCCAGTATCATAGCACTTTATGAAACTCCCCCTTCGGGGGCTGGGGGGCTTTTAGTTTTGTTGCAATGGGGATTAATAATAGCATCAAGTTTGGTGTTGTTTTTCCTTTCTCCATGGGCAAAAGATACC
>JANQUX010000268.1 GCA_030730545.1 Maribacter sp.
GTATGCAGTTAGGTAAATTATTACAAAACGAACAACTGGGTAAAATATCACTTAAAATTGAAGGTAAAGGTGCAGGTTCTGAACTTAATAATTTTGATAGTACCATTGATGGTAAAATTACCCAATTTCAATTTGACGAATACGATTATAATGACATCGTAATTACGGGAAATCTAAAGAAAGGGAACGGCACAGTTACTGCCAATATCGATGACCCAAATTTGAACATGAAAGTCAATTCAACTATGGCACTTTCATCTCAAGAAAACGACATTATTTTTACTTCAAATATTATTGGCGCAGATTTACAAGAACTAGGTATCACAAAAAATAATATTAAAATAGCGGCAAATATTAAAGGAAATTATACCGGCACTCCCTCTAATTTCAATATAAATACAACTATTGAAGACGGTATTGCGATTGCTGATAATGAGCAATATCAAGTTTCTACTATCGCCTTAAAAGCCCATATTGAAGATTCAATTACAGATGTATCGATACAAAGCAATTTTTTAAACGGTCAATTGGCGTCTAATGCATCACCAAATCGTATTACCGATGCCCTTAAGAAACAAATAGAACATTATTTCTCTACCGACGGTACCAATTTCGAACCTGTGGATACTATAGAGGCTAAACTGGCTTTTGCCATAGTGCCCACACCTGTATTGTCAAAGGTATTTTTTGATGGGGTAAAAGATTTAGATTCTTTAAATATAGATGCTAGCTTCAATTCAAAAACGCAAAAGATTTCTGCCGAAGTTAAAGTGCCACATATTTCATATGCCGGTAGTTCTGTCGACAGTTTAAACGCTTATATAAAAGGTGATTCGGTAGACCTAAAATTCTCTGCTGGTTTGGCAGATTTAATTTATGACCCCATTCACTTAAAACAGACCTATATAGAAGGTAGATTGAAAAACAAAGAACTGTTGCTCGACTTTACCTCTAAAAATGACACCACACAGGTAATGCATATAGGATCGGCATTATCATTTCAAAAAGACACTTTAAAACTTCATATCACTCCGAAAGATCTGATACTAAATAGAAAAAAATGGGATATTCCCGAAGATAATAATATTGTAATAGCCACGTCTTATTCCGATTTTCAAAATGTAATCTTGAGCCGAAATTCCCAAAAAATGGAAATTTCAAACAAGGTTCCTCAAATGGAATCGAATCATATCGGTATTCTGTTCGAGAATTTTCAATTACAAACATTTTTAAGTTTTTTTAATCCTGATGAGGCTTTAGCTAAAGGTAAAGTCGAGGGGAATTTCGTGATTCTCAATCCGTATGCCGCTTCTGGGTTGGTCGCAGATATCGATATTAAAGAATTTCAGGTAATGCAAAATCCGCTAGGTACATTAACCTTAGACGCATCTTCTAAATCGTTATCTGAATATGATTTTGATCTGGCATTGAAAGACGGTGGCGCCAATCTCACTTTAACCGGGGACTATACTGCTAAAGAAAATACGGCAGATTTGAATATGGAGCTCGATATTCAAAAATTGGAAGCAAGTATTCTACAAGGGTTCGCAAAAGACCAATTAACCGATGCAAAAGGGTATTTAGATGGTAGTGTATTGGTCAAAGGTACATTGACCGAGCCTAAATATTCCGGTAGAATTAATTTCAATGATTTCAGTTTAAGTCTCAAAGCATACAAATCTACTTTGGCAATAGATAATCAATCTATCGATATCGATCAAGATGAAATTACATTAAAAGCCTTCACTATAAACGATATTAATGAAGGTGTATTAACCATCGATGGTAAGGTTGTCAACAAAAACTTCGCAAATCCTGGCTTTGACCTTTCTGTAAAAACAGATCAATTTAGAGTATTAGATTCTAAAAAAGGTGATGACGAACTAGTGTATGGCATTGCCAGTATTCAAGCAGATTTGACTGTAAAAGGAAATTTAGAATTACCTGTAATTGACGGAAAATTGCGTGTTCGCGATGTAACAGACCTTACCTATATAGTACCACAAGATCAGTTAGATATTCAAGAACGCGACGGCGTGGTAATTTTTGTAAATAGAGAAAACCCCGAAGCTATATTGACCCGTAACGATGGCGAAAAATCAAATTCATTTTTTGCCGGTATGGATATTAATACCCTTTTAGAAATCGGTAACGAGGCAAAGTTCACCATTGTTCTTGATGAAAAAACACAAGATAAATTACAGGCATCAGGTGCAGCAACCTTAAACCTAAACATAGACCCAAACCAAGACATTCGCCTATCGGGTAGGTTAGAATTAAACTCTGGCTTCTACAGAACCAGCTTATATAATTTGGTGAGCCGCGAATTCAAATTACAAAAAGGGAGCAGTATTGTATGGACAGGTGACCCGTTCGATGCAAAAATGGATGTGACTGCTATTTATGAAATAGAAACCTCGGCATCATCATTAATGTCATCTATAAGTTATGGTACAGATAGTAGCGTTTCTGGAACATACCAACAATCAACAGACTTTCTTGTCTACCTAAATATTGACGGACAACTTATGCTACCCGAAATATCATTTGCGCTAGATATGCCAGAGAGTGAACAAGGTAATTTTGGCGGAGCGGTTTATAGTCGAATTCAACAATTAAACGAACAAGAATCTGAATTGAACAAGCAAGTATTTTCATTATTGGCTTTAAATCGTTTTTACCCAACAACTGGTAGTGATGGTAGTAGTGGCGGAGTAGTTTCAATAGCTAGAAATAACGTGAATAAGGTACTCTCAAATGAACTTACATCCATTTCTAATAAATTATTGGGCAATACAGGCTTTGAGCTTGGTTTTGATTTAGATAGCTTTGATGATTATGGAAGTGGAACTGCCCAGAGTCGAACGCAACTAAATATCAACGCCAGTAAAAAACTTTTTAACGACCGATTAATCGTTACTGCCGGTAGTGCCGTAGATGTTGAAGGTAGTGCATCAACAAGCGATACCGAGACACCGTTAATTGGCAATGTAACCTTAGAATATCTACTGAGTGAAGAAGGTATATATAGACTAAAGGGGTTTAGAAGGCAAGAGTATCAAAATATTATTGATGGGCAGTTAATCGTTACCGGTGTGGCTTTTATTTTTAACCGAGAATTCAATAAATTCAGTCAATTATTTAATCCGCTGAAAAAAGAAAAATCTGAAGAGAAACCTTCAAAAAAAGACACAAAGACCAAAGAACAAGAGAACATTGAAAAATAAATTCTTTACATATCGTACCATATGCTGGTTGGCATTTTTAATTACCTATTCGTGCGGTATAGAAAAATATATACCTGAAGGCGAACAATTATATACAGGCGCAGAACTTGAAATAATTTCAGAAAGCGAGCTAAAAGACCTAAAAGAAGTTAAGACAGAATTATTTGGTTTAATAGAACCGTACCCCAACACTACATTTTTAGGAATGAAACCTGCCTTGTTTTTTCATTACAAAGCACAGCGAGAAAAACCTGGATTTCTTTTTAAATTTTTGAACAAATCTTTTGGCGAAGAACCTGTTTATTTTTCTAATGTAAATACAGAAAGGGTCGAAGAATTGATTCTAAATAGATTAGATAATAACGGATTCTTCTATAGCAGATCAACATCTGAGACCTTTGTTGACAGCAACTTTGTTTCGGTAAAGTACTCAGCTACCCTACCAGCACCGTATGTGTTAGAAAATTACAATCTAGAATCTGACTCTCTCCCCATTTACAAAGAAATTCAGAAAATGTTGCCTGAAACGGCACTAGTAAAAGGAGATCGGTTTGATCTCGATTTATTGAAGGCAGAACGAGCACGATTAAATAACGGACTCAAACAAAAAGGATTTTACAATAGCCAAGAAGACTTATTAATTTTTGAGGCAGATACTAACCAATACAATAATAAAAAATTCGATCTATTTCTTAGATTGAAAAGAGATGTACCAGCGCGTGCATCCATTCCTTACACCATAGATTCAATTACGGTGTACCCTAATTATTCGATTGAAGGCGATACATTGCCTTTAACGAAAAATAATGTCACCCAAGTCGACAACATAGATTTTATACAGAACGACCTATATTTTAAACCAGACTTATTAGAATCGTATTTATTATTCAATGAAGGTGATTTGTATGATGCCAACACATCAAAACAAACAAGCAGTAGATTATCTGCTTTAGGTAGCTATAAGTATGTAAACATACAATACACCGAACTAGATACCGCTGCAATTGACGGTAACGGTGGTTCTTTGGCTGCAAGCATCTATTTAGCACCTTTGACCAAACGCTCGATAAGAGCCGAGTTACAAGCTGTTTCAAAATCTAATGGATATACCGGCCCGGGCATTTTATTGAGTCATACCAATAGAAATGTATTCAATGGTGGTGAAACATTCAGCGTTTCTGCTGATTTCTCTTACGAGTTACAATTGTCTAATAGCAGCAACACCAACTTAACCAGTATAGCAGGAGGTATAAGTGCAGACTTAGTTATACCTAGATCAATACCTTTTTCTCCTAGTAGATTTAAATATGCTGTGCCAAAAACCAAAATATCGCTTGGGGTAGATTTTCTACAACGTAGTGATCTGTTTACATTAAGTTCTGTGAATGGCACATTTGGTTATACTTGGAAAGAGAACAAATATGTATACCACACATTAGACCCCATTAGTATCAACTATTCAAAGTTATCTAATGTAACAGATGAGTTTCAGACTATTCTTGATGATAATGAATATTTAAGCCAAAGTTTCGAACAGCGTTTTATCGCCGGTTTGCTATATAGCTTTACCTATGACGAGGTATCTGATCTTGAAAAAGAAACTCCTATCTATTTTACTACAAATTTTGATCTAGCCGGTAATATGTTAAGTCTCGCAAGTGGTGGCTCAAATACTATTTTTGGTTCTGAATATGCACAATATGCAAAAGTCGATGCCGATTTACGATTATACCTAAGGTGGGAAAAAGAACGCACTTTAGTATCTCGTTTATATGCAGGTTGGGGTGTACCTTATGGTAACAGTTCTACTCTACCTTTTGTTAAGCAATTTTATTCTGGAGGTCCTTATAGTATTCGTGCTTTTGATATTCGATCTTTAGGACCTGGTAATTTTTATCCGGATTCAGATGATGATTCCACAGATTACTATGACCAATCTGGTAACTTAAAATTAGAAGCAAATGTGGAATATCGTTTTCCGTTATTCTCATATTTAAAGGGTGCCTTCTTTGTTGATGCCGGTAATGTTTGGCTAACGGGAGATTATTCTGACCTACTAGAAGACGAGTCTATTAGTACTTCGTCTGAAGCACTTTTTACAG
>JANQUX010000269.1 GCA_030730545.1 Maribacter sp.
GTATTTCTTATTGTCAGTTGGTGAGTTATTTATGTCTCCTGTAGGCTTATCTAAAATGACCGATTTAGCACCAATGAGATTAATCGCCTTTATTATGGGTGTTTGGTTTTTATCATCTGCATTTGCATTTCAGATCGTAGGTTTTATTGGTAAACAACTAGCTATCGAAAGTACAGATGGCGATGTAAGCGGATTTGCAACTTTAACTGTATATACAGATGGCTTTATGCTTATTGCAAAATATGCTTTAGGTGCGGGTGCTATAGTTCTTTTAGCATCACCGTTAATTAAAAAGTTAATGGGTAAAGTGCATTAATTTATACTACTCAAAATAATAAGCTCCCTTTTCACCAGTATAGTGAAAAGGGATTTTATTTTTTATACAAGTAGCTTTCCAGCGTTCAATATAGCTTTTGTAGTTACTGCCATCTGCTATGATTACCTTCGGATTGATGCTGTCTAGCAATCTGTCTAGATTAATTTTTGGTGATTGTGTTAGTAGAATTTTTTGGGATGCCGACTTCTGATAAATCCCCATACTATCAATGATCAAGAGTAATTCATCTTCGAAAGCATAACTATTTGCTAAAGAATCGTATCGAACGGAAGCTATGCGTTCAGCAGTTATATAATCTGAAATAAGATAATCAAGTTTATTATCAGGGTTTGCTAAGATGGATAAATTATCTCCACTTCTGTTAAAAATAAGACTCTTTCTCGTTTGATGCATCACTAATACTTCCGACTTATTTTGAGCCTCATATTCTTGATAGATTGTCCAACCTTGAAAACATAGAATACTTAATAAAAAGAAAACTATTCGTTTGTAGTTGAATTTTGCGCAAAGTTCTATGCCCATTACTAGAAACAAAACACTTAATAAAAGCTGAATAAAATCGTAAGAGATAGCACTGAAAATAAAATTTTCTTGTTTTGCCACCCACGCTATTAAGTTATTCATTAAACCAATAATTTCATTGTAAAACCATACTAATGGAGTGGGAAGCCAATTTAATAGTGATAATGCAATCACTAAAATACCCATGCCAAGAATCAATCCTAAGGCAGGTACGATCACTAAATTTGATACAAAGAACAATCCCGGAAACTGATGAAAATAGTAGAGACTAATAGGTAAAACGCCTAATTGCGCAGCGATACTAACACATAGCAATTGCCAAAAGTATCGTATGATTTTATTCTTCGGAAACCATAATTCTTTAAGAAGGGGAAATACCCAAAGTATAGCAAAAACAGCTGCGTAGCTCATTTGAAATCCGACTTGAAACAGCAAATTCGGATTGATGAATAATAGTATAAATAGTATAGATAGTGCGAGTATATTGAATGTATTATGAGGTCGGTTTAAATACAAAGCATATGCCACAAAAGTGAACATTGTCGTAGCACGAATAATACTAGCAGACAACCCGGCAATAAATGCAAACATCCACAAAAAGAGAACCGATAGAATTAAAATTAGGGTTCGCCCATTAGGTATATTTTTCAGCGGACTCAATAAAAACTGAATAACTAAGAGTAGAATACCAATGTGTAGCCCAGATACAGCTAAAATATGCACAGCACCAGCTTTCTGGTAATTGGTATACGTTTCTTCAGAAATATCTGAACGTTCGCCTAATAATAAAGCTTGGATTACACTTAATTCGTCTGCTCCAAAATTTTCTTGATTAAGCTTTTCGATAATATGATTTCGAGTTCTGGCAGCAATACCTAGAAGGGTAGTTTGCGAACCTTTAATTTTTACAAGTTCATCATGCGCTATTCTCATGCTATGGTATACACCCAAATTCTCTAGATATTTTTTATAATTAAATTGATGCGGATTTAAGGGCGGGGAAATAGCTTTGGCTTCGGTATAGGTCACAAATTCATCATCGATGGCTAAGTTTAGTTTTGCTGAATCAATAGGTATAGTAAGAAGAATAGTGCCACTTACCTGCTTATTACCAATACTTTTTACTGAGGCAAAATAGCGGGTCGAAAACTGATTAGGTTTTAGAACCTCTTTGATTTTTAGCGTCCATAGTTCGTTCTTGGTATTTTGGCGATTACTGTAGTGACTGCTATAATTTATAGGTCGTGCAGCAGTGTAACTATAGATCCCTAATGATACGAATGTTAGCGCGGCAATGGTGCCAAATAAAATCGATTTTGTATTCTTTTCAAAGAAGAAAATACCTGCAAGTAGCAGAAAAAGAAAAGTGGTGAACAGAAGTATATATAATAGGTTAAAGGAAAAAAAGTAACCTATTAAAATTCCAAGTATGAGTAAAAGCGTTAGTCTGATCGGAATAAACGCTAAGAGCTTCATGCTATAATATTCTTGTAGCCTTTACGAATGCTTGGTTCCAGAATCCGTCACGTAAAGATGAGACGGTAACACCACGCGATGTCGATGCGTGTATAAAAGTAATTTCGTCGTTAGCGGTACCTACGACCATACCAACATGGTTGATGCGTTTAGAACCTCGACTCGTTTTAAAAAACAACAAATCTCCCTTTTCAACATTTTTAACGGTAACACGATGCCCTTCTTCCGCCATATGAAAAGACGTTCTAGGCAATTGTACATCATGTTCGCCAAATGAAACATATAAAAGTCCGGAGCAATCCATTCCTTTTTTTGTGGTACCACCAAACTTGTAGCGTGTGCCAGAAAATGACAGCGCTGTATTGATAATTTCGTCGGCTTTAGTATTATTTGTAGAAGAAGTAATAATTCTTCGTTCTTCGGTTTTAGTAGGCTCAGGATCATTACCAGTTCTTGCATTATTAGCTGCCGCAACAGATATTTTGCGTTCCTTGTCAGAACTGCTTGTTTTGCTTACGCCACAACTGGCTAAGAAGCAAATGATAAGAAAACATGGTAGTATGCGCATAAAACAGAGTGTACCCTTTAGTACGTGTAACTATAAAATTATAGAATTATTATTTAAAATTGCTAATCCTAAGAAGTTTTGGCATTTTCTATAATCAATGAAGCGGCCAGGTCACTCGCTCCCGAACCACCTAATTTGGTAATAAGCTCATCATAAGCAGCTAATTGTTTTGCTCTCGCTTCACCATTTAAAATTAAAGTCAGTTCCTTTTTTAGGTTCTGTTTCGTGAAATCGTCTTGTATTAATTCTTTCACTACCTCTTTTTGCATAATAAGGTTTACTAACGAGATATATTCTAAGGTGATAATGCGTTTCGCAATTTGGTACGAAATCCAATTTGCTTTGTAACATACTACTTGCGGTACTTTGAATAATGCAGTTTCTAAGGTTGCAGTGCCGCTAGTAACTATGGCAGCAGTAGCTATAGAAAGCAAGTCGTATGTTTTATTTTGAATGAACTTTACGTTCGCATTGGTAAGAAAAGGCATGTAAAATTCCTTATCAAGACTGGGTGCCCCAGCAATAACAAATTCATGATCAGCGAAATCATCTGCTAGCGAAAGCATTAACGTTAGCATCTTTTGGACTTCTTGCTTACGGCTACCTGGTAATAGTGCAATAATGGGCTTATTGGGGTCTATGCCATTTGTGCTCTTAAATGTTTGTTCGTTTAAATCTGGTCTATTCGCAATTGCATCGAGCAGAGGGTGACCTACGAAATTGACTGGGTAATTGTGTTTCTTTTCGTAAAATTCTTTCTCAAAAGGGAGAATTACATACATGTAATCCACCGTAGCCTTTATCTTCTCTATTCTACCTTCTCTCGAAGCCCATATCTGCGGAGAAATATAATAATTAGTCAAGAAATTATGCTCTTTTGCCCATTTTGCAATACGCAAATTAAATCCCGAATAATCAATAAAAATAATAGCATCTGGGTTGAAGGCCGCAATGTCTTGCTTACAGAATTTTATGTTCTTAAAAATGGCGTTCAAATTTAAAAGAACTTCAAGAAATCCCATAAAAGCCAATTCTTTATAATGCTTGGCGAGCGTACCGCCTGCTTGCTGCATTAAGTCGCCGCCCCAACATCTAATGTCAGCATGCGAGTCTTGTCTCTTCAGCGCCTTAATTAAATTAGAGCCATGAAGATCACCAGAAGCTTCGCCTGCAATAATGTAGTACTTCATGTTAAAAAACTTTGTAGTAAAGAATCACAAATGCGGTTAAAATGGTAGCGATTAAAACACCTTTTGCTCTAGTGTCCCTCTTAATTTTTAAAAATCCGAAGAAAGCAACAAGATTAAGAATCGCCCCTAATGCTAAAAGACTGCCAACATGTTCTTGTCGAACAGCAGCTTCATACGTTTCGGTAATGCTTAAATCTGAAAATATAAGAATATACAATAATGTGCCAATAGCGTTTGCTATAATGCCTACTATAAAACCTATTAGAATTTCTTTTTTGGTATTCATTTAAAATAATTGTGCGATATCATTAAATCTCTGAACAGTGGTTTATTAGAATTCCCAGCTGTTTAATTCTTGAATTACATGATGAGCAGTTAAATCGAAATGGGTCGGTACAACAGAAATATAACCATTGGCCAATGCCCATTCGTCAGTATCTTCGCCTTTATCAAGTAATTCAAATTCACCGGTAAGCCAGTAATAATCTTTACCCATTGGGTTGGTGCGCTTATCGAATTTCTCTTTCCAATTTGCTTTCGCTTGTCGGCAAATTTTAATGCCCTTAATCTCTTTTTTGGTCAGCTTAGGTATATTCACGTTCAATACGGTGCCTTTCGGTATACCGTTTTCTAAAGCTTGAGTAACGATAGTGTGAATAAAATCTTTTGCTTGCTCAAAATCAGCATTCCAACTATAATCACATAAAGAAAAACCTATGGCAGGTATTCCTTCTATACCAGCTTCAATTGCAGCACTCATCGTACCAGAATAAATAACGTTGATAGATGAATTAGAACCATGGTTAATACCGCTTACACAAATGTCAGGTCTTTTAGGTAATATTTCTTGAAGCGCCAATTTTACGCAATCTGCGGGTGTGCCACTGCAGCTATATTCATCAATGCCATCTTGGTCAAGATCAATTTTCATTTTTTTAGAAAATAGTGCAGTATCTAGGGTTATAGCATGCCCCATACCAGATTGCGGGCTATCGGGTGCAACCACAACTACATCGCCTATTTTCTTCATTATTGAGACCAACATGCGTAAACCGGGTGCGGTAATGCCGTCATCATTTGTAACTAAGATCAATGGTTTTTCCATAGCGTATACTTTCTGTAGTAAAAATACGTTTTTAAATATGATAAGCCCGAAATGCCGTTTAACAAAAAATTAGTTCTTAGCACATTTAATTGGCATGGTTTTTTCTTTACCTTAGGGGTTTAAGTGGCTTT
>JANQUX010000270.1 GCA_030730545.1 Maribacter sp.
GGTGAAGAAGACGGAACTATAGATTTAACCATAATCGGTGGCACCGCTCCATACAGCACTCGTTTAGAAAGCGAAACAGACTTTGTACAAGATAGATTGAGCTTTACCAACTTAACTGCTGGTGATTACATTATTTACATCGAAGATGCACAAGGTTGTGAGGAAACAATTATAGTTACTATTGACCCAGGTGTTGACCTTGGTGCAACAGTTGAGCCCGTTTATGGTTGTAACGGAGTTTTCCCTAGTAATTATGTAAATATTGTTCTTAACGACCCAAGTATAGAAGACGATGTGTTATTTGGTTTAGACACGGTAGATCCGTTAGAAATGCAATTAACTCCTATTTTCAGAGAGTTGACTCCAGGTACTCATTATATCAGTATTTCTCATGCCAACGGGTGTTTAACTACGTATGATGTTGAAATATTGGCATTCGAGCCTCTTGAAATTACTGTAGTAGAAAGTAACATCAATCAGATTACCGCTACGGTAACCGGTGGTAGAGAAAATTATACCTTCTATTTTGAAGATGATAATAGAGGCTCTGAAAATGTGTTCTATATTACCGAGACTGGTACCTATGCAATTACGGTAGTAGATGAAAATGGATGTGAAGTAACGGCAAGTCTGTTCATTGAATTCATTGATATTGAGATTCCTAATTTCTTTACTCCGAATGGCGATGGTCAAAACGATTTTTGGATGCCAAATAATATAGAAATATATCCAGAGATTTTCATCAGCATCTATGACAGGTATGGTCGTTCAGTCTTCACCTTTAAGGATAATGAAGACGGTTGGGACGGATTCTATCAGGAAAATGAGCTACCTACTGGAGATTATTGGTACGTCATTAAATTAAATGGTGCGGCAGACACGAGAGAATTTGTAGGTAATTTTACCCTTTACAGATAAACAACTTAATAGAGGTAGCTGACTCGGCTACCTCTTGTTTTTTTTGTGATAACCACTTAAAACAAGCATTTTATAACTATTAATCGTGATTTAATGACGATTTAAGTTTCTTTAATTTTTAATACTTGATTCAGGCAAACTTATAATGAAGCAAAAGTTTATTTTATTTATTTTATTGATGATGGTTTCCACAACTGGTTATTCCCAGTTAAGCGACCTTCACTATTTACCACCCTTAAAACAAGGTGGTAATAACCAAGCTGTTACCCAACAGAGTCTATACTTATCAACTCCTGAAACTACGGCTTTCTCTGTAAATATTTATCAAGGTACATCAACCACCTTATATGCTACTGCATCTTTATCTAAAACAACGCCTCAAGAAATAGCACTTAGTAATGGAGATAACAACATTACTATGATGGAAAATGATAGTACAGGAGTTGTACTTACCATTGGCGGTTTACGGTTAGAAGCTCCTGGCGGTGAAAAATTCTATGTAAATTATAGAGGTAGATCGGGATCACAAGCTACTTCCTTGACAAGTAAAGGAAGACAAGCTATGGGTACTCATTTTAAGTGGGGCGGAACTCCGAATAAAGGTACTCAGGCCAGCTTAACCAATTCTTTAGGGATAATGGCTACTCAAGATGGCACCACGGTAACTCTTTCTGGTTATGACCCAGATTGTGAGTTTAGGTTAGGAAATGACAGAGATGGTATAACAGATGATACCTATACCATAAATTTAGATGCTAATGAGTCTTTTGTTTTCGAAGCTTATGTTGCCGAAACTCCCGCAAATGCAGACGGTTGGTTAGGTGCAGATGTAATTTCAAATAATCCTATAGTTATCAGTAACGGTGGTCTTAACACTAGCGCGAGAGTGGGTGACAGTGGTAGAGATGCTGCTATTGACCAACCAGTACCTCAAAATAAAATTGGAAAAGAATATGTTTTTATAAGAGGAAACGGTACTAGCGAAACCGAGATTCCTATTATTATTGGCACCCAAAATGCAACAAATATTTACGTAAACGGCAGTACAACTGCCATAGCGACCATAAATAATGGAGACTATTTTGAGATTCCCGAAAGTAATTATTCAGTTTCTTCAGCTGGCGGAAATATGTATGTAACCACTTCAAAAGATGCCTATGCGTATCAATTAATGGCTGGTGCAAGTGCAATTTATACCCAGGGCTTAAACTTTATTGCTCCCGTAAACTGTTTGTTACCAGATAGGGTAGATAATATTACACATATCGAAGATGCAGCCGGAGTTACGATGACCGGTGGCGTAACGCTTATTGCTTCTACTACAACACCTGATGCAAATATTACCGTAGAAGATGGTAGCGGACCAGTAACCCTACCCGCCCCTTCTTCGGTAGCAGGAACTACACTATGGAAAACTTACTATGTTGCAAATTTAACAGGTGATGTAACAGTAAATTCTACAGGACCAATAGCAGTTGGTTTTATAGGTTTTAGTGGCGCAAGAGGTATTGCCGGTTATTTTTCAGGTTTTGACACGGTACCAGAAGTAGACCTACAGGTTACTGGAGGCGGATGCCTACCAACAGCAGAAGTAGAAGTTACTGACCCCAATTTTGATGATTACCAATGGTTTGAAAACGGAGTATTAATTGCAGGTGCAAATAGTGCTACATATACCCCTACACAAGCAGGCGATTACTATGTAAGAGTTACAAAAGGTGGTTGCACCTATGATTCTCAACCACTAACTGCCTATTATTGTGACCCAGATGTGGTCATCAAAAAAGTGGCAGACAAAAATACGGTTAGTGATGGCGAAACTGTAACGTTTACTATTACCGTCGAAAGTTTTGGTATAAACTCTATTTCTAACCTTGTACTTACAGATATTTTGCCAGACGGTATCTCATTACTATCCTCATCAGTTTCTAAAGGCAGTTTCTCCTACCCAAACTGGTCTGTTGGAAGTATGAATAGCGGCGAATTGGAAACTTTGACATTAGTTACACGCATTACTTTACCCAATATCAATACCTCAACTGCAACGTACACCAATAATATCAGTAATTCTCAAGATCAAACAGATACTAATATTACTACAGATGACCCTTCTGAAACGATAACCGTAAATTTTAATACCCCAACAACTGTAATCACTAACAGAAGAATTACCTTCAGGGCAACAAGAAATTAAATTCTTATTGTAACATTCCGCTAAGTTTATCGTCAAGTATACGTAACCAATCAAAAAACACTTGACGTGAGTACTATTCTAACAGTCAATCATCTTACCAAAAAATTCGGGCACCTTACTGCTGTAAAAGATTTATCGTTCACCATAGAAAAAGGCAATGTTTACGGAATTTTAGGTCCCAAATGGCAGCGGCAAATCAACTACCCTTGGTATTGTATTAAACGTAGTCAATAAAACCAGTGGCGAATTTGCTTGGTTTGGTGGTGAATCTTCAACGCATGAAGCATTAAAAAAAGTAGGAGCAATAATCGAACGCCCTAACTTCTACCCCTACATGACGGCTTTGCAAAACTTAAAATTAGTATGCAAAATAAAAGATGTATCAGAAGAAAAAATTGAAGAAAAGCTAGATTTAGTCGGACTACTAGATAGAAAAAATAGCAAATTCAGGACTTTTTCCCTTGGGATGAAGCAACGTTTGGCTATTGCATCTGCCCTATTAAACGACCCAGAAATATTAATTTTAGATGAACCAACCAATGGCCTCGATCCTCAAGGTATTCATCAAATCCGAGAAATCATAAAGACAATTGCTGCAAAAGGCACTACAATTTTGTTGGCATCGCATTTGCTTGATGAGGTTGAGAAAGTATGTTCTCATGTTGTTATTTTAAGAAAAGGAGAAAAATTGTACGCTGGCAGAGTAGATAGCTTACAGGCAAGTTTCGGCTTTTTCGAATTAAAATCTGATGACTTAGAAAAACTAACATCTTACTTAAGTACCAATGAACATTTTGGTAGTATAAAACAAGAAAATGGTTTGGTCACGGCAATCTTAACTTCAGAACTAGATGCACAATCATTGAACAAACTACTTTTTGAAAAAGGTATTATAGTATCTCATTTAGTAAAACGAAAAGAAAGTTTAGAAGAACAATTTCTTGCCTTAACTAAAAATGCTAACGCCTAACAACCACCATCATGATACGATTACTTCAAATAGAATTCATAAAACTTTGGAATAACAGGGCTAGTAAAGTACTGATTATTTCATACTTCGCACTTTTAACCTCTATCGCATTGGTAGCGGCTGTAAAATTCGATATCGGCCCAATAAAGTTCAATTTAGCAGACCAGGGTATTTTTAACTTTCCGTATATCTGGCATTTCAACACATTCATAACCGCATTCTTCAAGCTATTTTTAGCCATCGTTATTGTATCCATGATGTCTAATGAATATAGTAATAAGACTATAAAACAAAATTTGATTGACGGACTTTCGAAAAAGGAATTTATACTTTCAAAATTCTTGACCGTGATTACATTCTCATTAGTCTCTACAATCTTTGTATTTCTAGTTTCACTAATTTTAGGACTTATTTATTCCGATTTTACCGAAATTTCTATCATTCTTAGCGATTTAGAGTTTCTTTTAGCATTTTTCATTAAACTAACTGGTTTCTTCTCTTTCTGTCTTTTCTTAGGTGTTTTGGTAAAAAGGTCAGCCTTTGCACTTGGTTTTTTAATTCTATGGCAAGTATTCGAAGGTATTTTTAGAGGCATCATACGATGGAAGTTTTTTGATGGCGAAACCACAGATATTATCATGGGCTTTTTTCCATTGCAAGCCATGTTCAATATTATCAAAGAACCATTCTCTAGATTAGGTGCCGTACAATCTGTTGCCAATCAAATGGGTGAAAAACTCGAACTAGATTATTACATACATTGGTATGAAATTGTAATAGTTATGGCATGGATAGCCATTTTCATTTATGGATCTTATGCAATCTTAAAAAAGCGAGACCTTTAATTTATCTGTACTAACAGGTAATTAATCCTAATTAACAGTCCTCTAAAAGTTTAGATTTTCATTTTGTAGTATATTGTAATGTTTACGAATATGCTATGAGAAAGAAATGGGACATCAGAGTACCCAAAATATTGGCTGTACCAATATTTTTCATGGCATTGCTATCCGGAATTTTTACATCGTCGGCACAAGAATGTCCCGCTCTTTTAAATCCCGTAAATGATACTACGTTGGTACCAGTAGATGCGACTATTAGTTGGGAAGCAGTTACAGGTGTACCGGGTTATATTATTTCATTAGGTACAACAGAAGGCGGTAATGATATTTTAAATGAGCGAAATGTTGGATCTGCCACAAATTTTACACCCGCGACAGGGTTACCAGAGAGTACCGAAA
>JANQUX010000271.1 GCA_030730545.1 Maribacter sp.
TTTAATGGGCACTGGTAAATTTCATCTTAATTGGGAATTTGAGGTTTATGATCCGCAAAGTACATTTCTAATTTCTGGGGGACTATCAAATTTTAATACTGCCAGCTTAAATGATTTTCTTGTGCCTAATTTGAGAACACAAACTACAGGTACTATAGACCGACTTTACTTTACTATTTCTGGTAATGAACATATAGCCACGGGTGATATTAAAATGAGTTATGACGATTTTAAATTTCAAGTGTTGAACAAAGAAAGAAATGGGGTTAAAAAGGTGCTCTCCTTTATCGGAAACCTTTTTATAAATGATGGGTCAAAAACCGACACAGATGGTTTTAGACATGGAGAAATTTCTACGGAACGAATCAAAAACAAATCGTTTTTTAATTATCTATGGATCAATCTACAAGATGGTTTGTTAGATGTACTTACCGGTGATGGTAAAAAAGAATGATAAAAATACTGTAAACTAAAAAAGCCAGGTAGTAAACTACCTGGCTTCTCTTTTCATAGCAATATGTATTCTAGTTGTCATCAGTAGCATCATCTACTGCATCTTCAACTTCATCAGCTCCATCTTCGATTTCATCACCTACATCATCCATACCTTCTTCGATTTTCTCTCCTGTCGTTTTTTCCTCTCTACAGCTTGTTGCAATACTCATTGTAGCAAATGCAAATACGATCATTAATAGTGACTTTCTCATAATATTGATTTTAATAATTAGGTTAATATTTTTAATACTTAGGCGTTAAAGCTTGCTTATTTACTGCAAAGCATGCCATAGCCATCTTTACAAAAATGAGGCTTTTAAGGCGCAGTGCTTAGTTGTAAAAAAAAGAATATTGACTCATCTACCAAATGCGCATTTGTGTTAATTAACATTTTAAACGTGTCAAGGTCTTTCCCTTTTTTCTGGTTTTTTTGTAAGGTACAGTTTCCATTGTACGTAAAATAAAACAATGAGAAAGTTAACCATACATAGTTCTAAGTCTGATGAAATGTTTGCCCAACTACAAGCGTGTATAAAGGGTGAGCTCAAAGAAGACAGGGGCGAAAGCATTTTAACTTTTAAAAATAAATTTGGTAAAGGGTCTTTAAGAACCATCGATTTTAATTGGGGGGTATCTTTTATAGATTGTAATATAAATCTCTTTGAAGAAACTAAGCTTGTATTTGACACGCAAGATTTAGCACCAATTGAGTTCATCTTTATTACTGAGGGGTATTTTGAATATAGTGAAAACGATACCGATGTGTTTACCAGATTAGAGCAATTTCAGAACACCATCATATCGCATAAACGAAATGCAAAAAAGACTTTTCTGTTTCCGAAGAACGAGAATTTAAGAATAAATTTTATCCGAATAAATCGTCAAGAATATTTACAGAAAAAGAACAATAACGTGTGTCAATTAAATCAGTTATTGGTTTCACTGTTTAATGATAGTCACGGAGAAAACGCTTATCAACATGGTGGTAATTTTAGCTTAAGAATTGCCGAAGAAATAAAACTACTACATACAATCGATGATACCAGTGGTATGATGAGGTCGCTATCTCTAGAGGGTAGAATTTATCTAATACTATCACTACAGCTAATGGAACATAAAAATTTTGAAGAAAACATGAACTTACCTGAAGCTATTTCTAAAGAAGATATTCTGAAAATACATAAGCTTACCACCTATATCTTAGAAAACATTTCTGAGAATATTTCTATTACATCGCTAAGTACAGAATCGGGCCTAAGTCCTAAAAAACTTCAAATTGGTTTTAAGATTCTTTACTCAAAGACGGTCAATGAATATGTAAGACAATTGAAGCTTGAAATCTTGAAAGATTTTTTAAAAAATACCGATTTATCGGTTTCTGAAATTGTATACGCCATAGGTATTAAAAGTAGAAGTTACTTCTCTAAAATATTCTTTGAAGCTTTTGAAATTCTACCAACAGAATATAGGAAACATCTTAAGAATAAGAATTCTGCCTTACGCTAATTTTCAGGATATTCATACGGACTCAACATACTATCATAAGATATATCTTGATTGAACAGGTTTCTTGCAATAGGGCGTATTTCTAATTCAGTTGAACGTGGCGGTCTTAATATTTCTTTAGCTCTGTCTAAATGCGTACTACCAGAAAGCCATTCATTCTTGTTATCTCGATCCACAATAGCAGGCATATAATCTACCAAATTTTGATAATTAACGATTTCTTTTTCAAGAGGTCCAGTAAGTAACGAACAGGTTATAAAGCCATCTTCTAATGTGGTATAGATACCTGCCAAATATAAGATTGCCCCATTTTTTTTGCTGATGTGATAAGGGTAGATTTCTCCTTTTTTTAGAACTGATGTAAAAAAACCCGTTACCGGTATTATACATCTTCTTTGTATGAAAGAATCGTGATACCAAATATTGGTATGTACATTCTGTGAAGGTATGGTCAGGGTATTGGTCAATTTTTGAAATAGCTCCCAGTCTTCATTAAAACTGCTCGGTAATAAGCCCCATATGGCTAAATTGATTGCACTAGGTTCATTCATGGTAATTATAGGAATCGATACCTCTGTTAAACCACTAATAACCACTTGTGGGGTATATAAATTTGGATACTTGAACAAGGCATTTGCATCTCGTTCTATCTCTTTCATTTTTGCTGTATTCGAAATTTTAAAATACATATCAATCATTCGCTTTAAACATAAAGTTCATCAATTATTATCATCACTATTATTGCAGAAAAACAAAAATATAACCCATAAAAATAAGTGACATAAAGAATTAAATAGTGAGCAATTTCATAATCTTAGGGCATAAAAAAAGAGGTCTAAATAGACCCCTTTTAATAAATTTTAGCAATAAACCTATCTAATGCTTTCTAACATTTTAATATTTGATAGTCCGTTTTGTATGGCCTCTTTTTGGCTTCTTAAAATGGTCGCCGTAGTAGAAGGCAATGAAGTTTCTTTCAAAACTTCTTCATACTCTTCAATAGCAGCTTTCTCACCTCTAATTGCTTCTTCTAGCATTGCTTCTGCGCTATCAGAAGAAAATAGAGCTTTAACATCCATCCATGCTCTGTGTGCTTTTCCTGTAATGCTATCTCCCTTATCGATTTCTTGACCAAAAGATTTAATCTCTGCTTTTAGCTCATGTCCAAAATCATAACGTTGACTAGCTTTTGAATCGAAAAATGACTTTAATTGCTCATTTTCTGTATTTTCTGCAGCTTTTTTATAGCCTTTTTCAGCATCATACGTTTTTTCTAAAAGTTCGTTCAATTTCTCACCTACTTGTTCTGTATATGTACTCATTGTATATAATTTTAATGATGCGATTTTTATTTAGAGATGTTAATCGCAATTACATCTTATAAAATTTATTTCTGTTTTTAAAATCTTGTAATTTTCTTTTCAGTTCGGTTACATCTTTTGCTTGCGATTTATCTGCGAACATTATTATATGCTCCATATCGATATCGCAAAAAGCATCTTCTTGACCATTTGTAGTATCGTTACGCATATCGTCAATGATATAATCTTTTACTAATAAGCTAATAAAGCCTAAACCTATAATTATCGATATACCCGCAATTAGTTGTACCATCTGTAATATTTTGAAGACAAATATAAACGGGACTAACGCATTTTTTTACCCTTAAAAATTTTTCAATTAACTCCTTCGAATAGCGTTAAATTTCAGGCTTTTAGCATCAAAAATTTAGTGCCTTTCTTGCACAATATTTAATTTAAACATAGAACTTGTAGTCTCAAATTAGTTCTCATGTTTGTGCATCTATAAATGATATTTTCCATCACATGGTTCTCCAAAAGACTAGCTGTGATGGAAAGCACAAACGATACATACATTTATTATGATACGAAAAGGTACAAGTGTAAAATGGTCTTGGGGTAATGGTACTGCCGAAGGTAAAGTTGAAGAAACATATACTTCAAAAACAACAAAAACAATCAAAGGAAATGAAGTTACCAGAAATGGTAGCGATGATAATAAAGCCCTCTACATTAAGCAAGAAGATGGCGATTATGTTCTAAAGAGCGAAAGCGAAGTTGAACGTACCGATTAAATATCAAATAAGGTGCTATAAATTTGAATACCTACTTCTTAATGTCTAAATCTACTAACGGATTAAATTCGGCTATTAAATTTATTAAGGCTTTTTCTGCTGCAGTTTGGTATTCTGAAGAAGTTGCCTTCTCTACGCTTTCAAAAACATCATTGAGCTCATTCTTTTCATAGGTACTGACTACAAATGGGTGCACATAGTATTTTTTACATACATTTCTAGTATTACCCAGCGCTTTTGCAGTATCGTCAAACGCTTTTATAACATTCTTTTTCACAACACTTTCAATATCGGTAGGTTCATTTTTCATAAGCGATTCAAAGAAGATGAGCGTGCCCGACCATGTTCTAAAATCTTTCGCAGTAAACAGTTCTCCGCTTATTTCTTGTAAATATTCATTGACCATACCACTGTCAACTCCCGTTTTGGTTCCATCTTCATCAAAAAATTGAAATAGATCCCAACCAGGTATTTCTTCGCATTGCAATACCAACTTGCGCAATTTTCTATTATTTAAAGTGATACTGTGCTTTTTACCTTTTTTACCCGTAAACTCAAACTTTACCTTATTCTTACTGGTCTTTAAATGTCTTGTTCTTAGGGTCGATAAACCATAGGTTTTGTTTCTTCTTGCATATTGCTGGTTTCCGATACGAATATGGGTTTCTTCCATTAACCTTACGATTAATGCAAGAACTTTTTCTTTAGGCCATCCGTCTAGCTGTAAATCTTCATCGACCCTTTTTCTAATAAGGGGTAATGCTTCCCCAAAATGATGCATTCTTAAAAACTTAGTGCGGTTTCGTACTCTTAACCACAATTCATGGTAACGGTATTGAAGTCTGTGCTTCATATCATACCCGACCGCTTGTAAATGTGCATTCGATATGGGGGCAATTTTAACCTCTTGCCATGCCGGGGGTATCACCAGTTTTTTAATTCTAGTTAATTCAGCTTTTTTACTGAGCGGTTTGTTTTTTAGCAGATATAGAAATTGATCTTTCTCTTTTATCCGCAGTATAGATAGTGCTTCTTTATTCACATATTTTAAGTGCATATGTGCTGCTACATCATGTGGTTCGCTCGCTAAAAGTTCTGAATAGTTCATTTTTTAAATCCTTTTAATAATCATGATATAGGTGAAGAAAACACTTTTTTGTTTATTGTTTTAAAAACAACATCAAACAAAAATAATCAAAGTGGTTGCGTATTATGTGTTCAATAC
>JANQUX010000272.1:0-2011 GCA_030730545.1 Maribacter sp.
TTCTTTAACCATTCAACAGCCCTATCTACAAGTTCGAAGAGATTCTTGTTTTTAGCAGATACCGATAGTTTTGTATTGCAGTTCTTTTTACGAACCCAGCTCATTGCAGTTCTAGAGTCTGTATAGATAATACGATCACTATTTCGTTCTTTTAAAAATGCTAGTCCGTGTACTATGGCTAAAAACTCCCCAATATTATTTGTGCCTTGCGGAAAAGGACCTTGTCGAAACAATTTTTTACCTGTTTTTGTATCTACACCTTGGTATTCCATCACTCCAGGGTTTCCGCTAGAAGCAGCATCGACAGAAATAGAATGATAATTAGGTAGCCCTAATCGTACCAACTCTTCTTTAGATAATGAGGTGTTGTATTTTTCTTCCCTTTAAAATCGGCATAATTACCATTGTAAGCTTTTTTGGCGACCTCAAAAGATTCAAAAGATTTGTATTCTGCACCGGCATAGTTTGCAATAGATTTTTTGCATGCTGCCCATGAATCAAAGATGCCTGGCTTTTTGCCTTTCCAAACAACATAGAATTTTCCTTTTTTAGCCATTACTGTTTTGATAAAATTTCGTCAATGACTTTAGGGAAATACTCATATTCTAATTGATGAACTTTAGACGCAATATCTTCTGCAGTATCGTTACTAGCGATAGGTGCTTTTGCTTGTTTAATGATTGCGCCTTCATCGTATTGTGCATTTACATAATGGATGGTAATGCCAGTTTCGGTCTCTTGTTGTTCCTTTACGGCATTATGAACGTTCATGCCATACATACCTTTACCGCCATATTTAGGTAATAATGCAGGGTGAATGTTGACTATTTTATTTTGGAAAGCATTCGTAATAACTTCTGGAATTTTCCATAAAAAACCAGCCAATACAATAAGGTCTGGTTCTAGAGACTGCAACATATTTAGAATAAAGTCGCTTTTAGAGAAAGCTTGTCGATTAAAGAACAAGGCGTTTATTTCAAGTCTATTGCACCGTTCGATGACTTTGGCATCGCTTTTGTTAGTTAGTACACAGCATATAGTAACATCATTGCGGAGTTTAAAATAATTGGCAATGTTTTCAACATTAGATCCAGAACCGGAGGCAAAAAGAATAATTTTTTTGGTTTTCAATAGAAGTGGTCTTTTTAAGAGAGCGAACAATGAAATTAAATTTGGCGTAAAAAGCAACTAAAAAGCTTGTCAGAATTTAGAAAAAAACGATTATCATTAATAGTTCTAATACCTCACTTCTTTTCAATATCTTTTTTAAACGTTACCGAAACAAAATTTTAATTTTGGTAAAATTACAGCACATGTCTTTAATTTTATTAAATTACCATACATTTTAACGACAATTAGTGTAATTAAACCAAAGTTTTTTATTTTTGCCTTCAATTTAAATTTTTAAAACAAATATTATTATGTCAGACATTGCATCAAGAGTTAAAGCTATCATCGTTGATAAATTAGGAGTTGATGAAAACGAAGTGGTAACGGAAGCTAGCTTTACCAACGATTTAGGCGCAGATTCATTAGACACGGTAGAGTTGATAATGGAATTCGAAAAAGAATTTGATATCCAAATTCCAGACGATCAAGCTGAGAATATCGCGACTGTTGGTCAAGCCATCAGCTATATAGAAGAAGCGAAGTAAAACATGTTTTCTTGAATAGAATTCAAATTATCCATGTGGTAAATGCTCCGCATGGATAATTTTTTTTAATTTACGCTTGGTTTAGATTTAAACAAATAAGAAGTTAAATGCAGTTAAAGCGAGTTGTAGTTACAGGTTTGGGGGCACTTACCCCAATAGGTAATAATATTGAAGAGTATTGGAATGCATTGGTCAACGGTAAAAGTGGAGCAGCGCCAATTACTTATTACGATACAGAAAAATTCAAAGTAAAGTTCGCATGCGAGCTGAAGAATTACAACATCGAAGATCATTTTGATAGAAAAGAAGGCCGTAAGCTAGATAGATTTGCACAATACGCACTTGTATCTTCAGAT
>JANQUX010000272.1:2021-5314 GCA_030730545.1 Maribacter sp.
CGTGATTTGCGATTCACGGCGTTTTCCACGGGATCTTCAGATGAAGCTATTCTTGATTCTAAATTAGATTTAGATAAAGTCGATAAATTTCGTGTTGGAGTTATTTGGGGAGCAGGCATCGGAGGATTGGAAACTTTCCAGAACGAGGTCATGAATTTTGCCAATGGTGATGGTACACCAAGATTCAATCCATTCTTTATACCAAAGATGATTGCTGATATAGCACCAGGAAACATATCTATAAAACATGGTTTTATGGGTCCTAATTACACAACTGTTTCAGCATGTGCCTCTTCGGCAAATGCGATGATAGATGCCTTAAACTATATACGTTTGGGTCATTGCGATGTCATTGTTACAGGTGGTAGCGAAGCGGCCGTAACCATTGCAGGTATGGGTGGTTTCGGGGCAATGCATGCATTATCTACAAGAAATGAGAGTCCAGAAACAGCTTCAAGACCTTTTGATGCGACCAGAGATGGTTTCGTATTAGGTGAAGGGGCAGGGGCATTAGTTCTTGAAGAATATGAACATGCAATAGCAAGAGGAGCAAAAATATATGCAGAAGTAGCAGGTGGCGGTATGTCAAGTGATGCTTACCATATGACAGCACCACACCCAGATGGGATCGGCGTTGTTCGTGTTATGGAAAACTGTTTAAGAGATGCAGGCCTATCGATAGAAGATGTTGATGCTATTAACACACATGGTACATCTACACCATTAGGTGATGTTGCAGAACTTAAGGCGATTACCAAAGTATTTGGTGAGCACGCCAAGAATATAAATATTAATTCTACAAAATCAATGACCGGTCACTTGTTAGGTGCAGCCGGCGCTATTGAAGCGATTGCATCGATTTTGGCAATGGAACATGGTATAGTACCACCAACTATAAACCATACCACGGTAGATGAAAATATAGATCCTAGTTTAAACCTTACATTGAATAAAGCTCAAAAACGAGATGTAAAAGTTGCGATGAGCAATACATTTGGTTTTGGCGGGCACAATGCATGTGTGGTTTTTAAAAAAATCGATTAATTAGTTTTTATGTCATTTCCCACAAACTTATTTAATTCCCATCCAAAAGAGGATGGGGATTTTTTTTTGGGAATAACCAAAATTTTAGGTTTCAAGCCTAAAACCTTATCCTATTATAAAAAAGCCTTTCTTCATAGGTCAATGAATAAAAAGGATGATAAAGGCAATGCCATGAATTACGAGCGGTTAGAATTCTTAGGCGATTCTATGCTAGGCACCATAATTTCTAAACATTTATACAGCGAAGTACCAGAAGGTGACGAAGGGTATTTAACCAAAATGCGATCTAAAATTGTTAGTAGAGAACATTTAAACGAGCTGGGTAAAGATTTGGGTTTAATAAATTATGTAGAAAGCAGAATACCTAAATCTCACTTTGGTCAAAATATACATGGTAACGTTTTCGAAGCACTGGTTGGGGCGATTTATCTGGATCGTGGTTATAATTATTGCGAGAAATTCATTCACAAAAGAGTAGTTGAGCCCTATGTTGACATTGAACAATTAGAAGGTAGGGTTATAAGTTATAAGAGTTTGGTGATCGAATGGTGTCAAAAGAAAAAGAAGTCATTTGATTTTGATGTATACGAAGATACTGGCAACGACCCATTAAAACATTTTGCCGTAAAACTTTCAATTGGCGGTAATGTGGTGGCAAAAGCTAGGGCAACATCAAAGAAAAAAGCAGAAGAAAGGGCTTCTAAAAGAGCATTTTTCGCCCTGCAAGACAAAATGGGCAATTAATCATTTATAAAAATGATAAAATGCTAACATTTTAATAACTTTTAAAGTGTTTTTATCAATTTATGTAACTAGGCATTAAGGCTTAGAAGCTTTATATTTACCCTTTTATTGAAGTATGGCTACTACTTACAAAATAAATGATGATTTTTACGATGAATCTTTTAGCCTTATAGCTTTACACACTACCTTAGAAGATTTTTCTTTGGCCTACGGTTTAAACCAAAGCATAAAGGCAAAATTTGTAAGAGCGAAAAAGAATTTTAATCTTGCTGAAAATAAATCGTTTCCAATTTTTGAATGGGATGATGAGTTTAATGATATGTATTGGGTATTAATAGCCAACCATAGCAGTGAAAAAGAACTCGTCATGCATGATGATTTATTTAAGAACGAAACAACATATAAACGACCCAGGTTATTACCTGAGTATAAAGATGTTGACTATCTATTAAAAATAGAAACTGAAAAGGATTTTGATACAAATTCCTTAATAAAGAACATATTAATGTTGCCAAGAATAATGGCAGCTTATGAAATAAGTACTGACAAACTAAAATCAAAGAACAATCTAATTTTTTAAATATGCCAACTGTAAAAAAGACGAAAATTGTAGCCACATTAGGGCCTGCAACTAGCAAGAAAGAGGTACTCAGGAGCATGATTGATGCAGGAGTAGATGTATTCAGAATTAACTTCTCTCACGCCGATTACGCCGATGTTAAAGAGCGTGTAGCGATGATACGTGAATTAAATGCTGAAATGGACACCAACACATCAATACTAGCAGATTTACAAGGGCCAAAATTACGTGTAGGCGTAATGGCAGGTGATGTAGTTGTAAGTCCGGGTGACGAAATTACATTCGTAACTGGCGAACCTTTTGAAGGTACTGCAAAACGTGTTTACATGAATTATAAAGAATTTCCTAGAGATGTAAAAGCTGGGGAGCGTATTCTTT
Organism: Maribacter sp.; assembly: GCA_030730545.1. Taxonomy (GTDB): domain Bacteria; phylum Bacteroidota; class Bacteroidia; order Flavobacteriales; family Flavobacteriaceae; genus Maribacter. Next base: position 4,768 of record JANQUX010000272.1, read on the forward strand.
TAGATGACGGTAAATTAATGTTCGAAGTAGTAACGACAAATGGTGTTGATGAGGTTTTAGCCAAGGTTATACAAGGCGGGCCATTAAAATCGAAAAAAGGTGTAAACCTTCCGAACACAAATATTTCTTTACCTGCACTTACTAAAAAGGATATTAAGGATGCTGAATTCGCTATCTCTTTAGAAGTAGATTGGATCGCGCTTTCTTTTGTACGTTTTAGCCAAGATCTAATTGATCTACAGAATATCATTAGTAAACACTCGGATCACAAAATTCCGATCATTGCTAAAATCGAAAAGCCAGAGGCTGTAGAGAATATCGATAAAATCGTTGCTTACTGTGATGGTTTAATGGTTGCCCGTGGAGATCTAGGTGTTGAAGTTCCTGCTCATGAAGTACCATTAATTCAAAAGCAATTAGTTTTAAAAGCTAAGAAAGCTAGAATACCGGTAATTATTGCTACCCAAATGATGGAGACCATGATTACTAGCCTTACACCAACTAGAGCAGAAGTAAATGATGTAGCAAACTCTGTTATGGATGGTGC
>JANQUX010000273.1 GCA_030730545.1 Maribacter sp.
CTTGATATAGCGATATAGAGGCAACTAGAACAATGGCAGAAGCCAAAAAAACACCGTCACCCCAATTACCAGTTATAAAATAGATAGCAGACGCTACAAGTAGTAGTATAACCATCGGTTCTTTAGTGATGCTTTTAAGGGCATCTAAAAAGCTATTGTCTTTCTTATAATTAAAAGAATTTAAACCATGTTCTTTTTTAGAAGCATCCACCTGTTGGTCTGTGAGTCCGGTAATTCCAAAGTCAGTAGGGTTGATCATATGGTATCGATTTTCCGAATTAATTTGTAATAGGAATATAAAGTACTAAAGTATCTGAAATCTTTAGGCATCTCACTGACATTTATCATATGATTTACACTTATTAGTTTGCAATTTTATAGTGTAATAATCTTAAAAGTAAACTATAATGGAAGCTGCCATGAATGATGTAAGAATAATAATGAAAGAAACATATTCTAGATTAGTTACGTACAAGCGTAAAGAGAATCGAGAATCGTTTAATACAGAACTATTAAAAGTGTTGCCGCAAATTTACCGGTACGTTTCTAAAAGATTGAATAGTGCTGTAGCCAATGGTAAGTTGAATAAAGGTATGTTTAGTCCGAGCGATTTTACCGATCAACTATTTATTGAGGTATATGATAATATCGATGACATAAAAAGTGAAAATGAATTGCATGTTTTTCTATTTAAAAAAGTCGATGAGCTATTAGAAGATAGTTTGGTAGAGGAGGAGTTTGATCATGTATTTTTTGATAATATAGATACCTATTCTAAACCAGAATGGGATGCTATGGAAGAAAACTATACACAAGATGCCGATGGCGATTTTTTACTTTTAGATGAGATGGATGATAAGTCTTTAGATAAAAGCAACTATTCTCTTAACCACGTCTTTATAACCGAGGAAGAAAAGAAATTGGCAGATAAGCTAGATGCTACATTAGATAAAGAACGTATATATAATCATGTACAATTGGTCTTAGATAAAATGAACCTGCCAATGAGAACGGTATTTGAACTTTTTACGAACGAAGGTTTAACTACTGAAGAAATCGCAGACATTCGTAAAACAACA
>JANQUX010000274.1 GCA_030730545.1 Maribacter sp.
CAAAGACAAGGGTAATTATGGCAAGAATTGCAGGTGTAGATATACCAAAACAAAAGAGAGGCGTTATCGCCTTAACCTACATTTTTGGAATTGGAAGAAGTAGGTCGCAAGAAATATTGAGTAAAGCCCAAGTTAGCGAAGATACTAAGGTTTCTGATTGGAATGATGATGAAATAGGTCGTATTAGAGAAGCTGTTTCTGAATTCGTAATCGAAGGTGAATTACGTTCGGAAACTCAGTTGAACATTAAGCGTTTAATGGATATTGGCTGTTATAGAGGTATACGTCATAGATCAGGTTTGCCTTTAAGAGGTCAACGTACTAAAAACAACTCTAGAACTAGAAAAGGAAAGCGTAAAACAGTTGCTAACAAGAAGAAAGCAACTAAATAATAATTAGGTATGGCAAAGGCAAGTACTAAAGTTACCAAGAAACGTAAAGTTATAGTTGATTCTGTTGGTGAGGCGCATATAAGTGCATCTTTCAACAACATCATCATCTCTTTGACTAATAAAAAAGGAGATGTTATCTCTTGGTCATCTGCTGGTAAATTAGGTTTCAGAGGTTCTAAGAAAAATACTCCGTATGCTGCGCAAGTAGCTGCTGAAGATTGTTCTAAAGTAGCTCATGAAGCAGGTTTAAGAAAAGTTAAGGTTTATGTAAAAGGTCCAGGTAATGGTAGAGAATCTGCTATTAGATCTTTGCATAACGCTGGTATCGAAGTAACAGAAATTATTGATGTTACTCCAATGCCTCACAACGGATGTCGTCCTCCTAAGAGAAGAAGAGTTTAATTAATTACTAATATATTTCACCGAAAGTGTAGTTACGATTATCGAAGGATAAGCCTTAATTCATAGTCTCACTTTCAAATTAAAAGAAAATGGCAAGATATACAGGACCAAAATCAAAAATCGCCCGTAAATTTGGCGAAGCAATTTTCGGAGATGACAAATCTTTCGAAAAAAAGAATTACCCTCCAGGACAACACGGTAATAACAGAAGAAGAGGTAAAAAATCTGAGTACTCTGTTCAATTAATGGAGAAGCAAAAAGCTAAATATACTTACGGTATTTTAGAAAAACAATTCAGAAACTTATTCCAGACTGCTAAGAGAAAAGAAGGTGTTGCTGGTGAGATTTTACTTCAATTATGTGAATCTCGTTTAGATAACGTGGTTTTCAGAATGGGAATTTCTCCTACTAGAAGCGGTGCAAGACAATTAGTATCTCACAGACACATTACGGTTAACGGTGAGTTGGTAAACATACCTTCTTATTCATTAAAAGCAGGAGATGTTGTTGGTGTTAGAGAAAAATCTAAGTCATTACAAACTATACAAGATTCATTGACTGCAAGTAGCGCAGTTTATGAGTGGATTTCATGGAATAGCGAGAAGAAGGAAGGTACTTATGTTACTATTCCTGAAAGAATGCAAATTCCTGAAAATATCAAAGAACAATTAATCGTCGAGTTATACTCTAAATAAACAACACCGATCCAATTATGGCATTATTTAATTTTCAGAAACCCGATAAAGTAATAATGATCGATTCCTCTGATTTCGAAGGGAAGTTCGAATTTCGCCCTTTGGAACCTGGTTATGGATTAACTGTTGGGAATGCATTAAGACGAGTATTGCTTTCTTCTTTAGAAGGTCATGCAATTACTTCTGTTAGGATAGATAAAGTAGAGCATGAATTCTCTACGATACCTGGCGTTGTTGAAGATGTAACAGAGATTATATTAAACTTGAAACAAGTTCGTTTCAAGAAGCAAATAGAAGATTCTGAAGCTGAAGTTGTTTCAATTTCTGTAAGCGGAAAGAATCAATTAACTGCTGGTGATTTTCAAAAGTTCATTTCTGGATATCAAGTATTGAATCCTGATTTAGTAATTTGTAATATGGATGCTAAAGTTAGCATCAATATGGAAATTACTATTGAAAAAGGGAGAGGTTATGTTCCTGCAGAGGAAAATAAAAAGTCTGGTGCACCATTAGGTACAATAGCTGTCGATTCTATTTTTACACCTATTAAAAATGTAAAGTATAGTATTGAAAACTTTCGTGTAGAGCAAAAAACTGATTATGAAAAATTAGTTTTTGAAATCTCTTCAGATGGTTCTATTCATCCTAAAGATGCTTTAACTGAGGCTGCTAAAGTTCTTATTCACCACTTCATGTTATTCTCTGATGAGCGTATCACATTAGAAGCAGATGAAATCGCTCAAACAGAGACTTACGATGAGGAGTCTTTGCATATGAGACAATTATTAAAAACTAAATTAGTTGATATGGATCTTTCGGTTCGTGCACTAAACTGTTTAAAAGCAGCTGAAGTTGATACTTTAGGAGATTTAGTTTCTTTTAATAAGAATGACTTGATGAAGTTTAGAAACTTCGGTAAAAAATCTTTAACTGAACTTGAAGAACTTGTAATTAATAAGGGATTAAGTTTTGGTATGGATTTATCAAAATACAAATTAGATAAAGATTAGATAATCATATTTTGCTCCTCGTTCTATCGAGTTTGGTAGCAAGATGATAAAATTAAAAGATGAGACACGGTAAAAAAATTAATCATTTAGGTAGAAAAACAGCTCACAGAAAAGCAATGTTAGCAAACATGGCTTGTTCTTTGATCGAACACAAAAGAATCAACACTACGGTGGCTAAAGCGAAAGCTTTGAAACAATTTATTGAGCCTTTGATTACAAAATCAAAAGCTGAGAATAATGTAAGTGCTGAAAAAGGTACTCATAACAGACGTATCGTTTTTAAGAATCTTCGTGATAAGTATGCAGTAACTGAATTATTCAGTGTTGTTTCTGAGAAAGTTGCTGATAGACCAGGTGGCTATACTAGAATTATCAAGTTAGGAAATCGTTTAGGAGATAACGCTGATATGGCGATGATCGAATTAGTTGATTTCAACGAGTTATACAATGCTGGTAAGCCTAAAAAGAAATCTACAAGAAGAAGTAGAAGATCAGGTGCTACTGATGATGTAGTTTCTTCTGAGAAAGAAACTAAAGTTGTTGAAGAGGCTCAAACTGAAACTGAAGCTAAGACAGATGATTCTAAGGAATAAAATTGTCGATAAATATTAATAATGAAAAAGGATAAGCTTTCTAGCTTATCCTTTTTTTATGTTTTTTTGTGAACGAAATAAATTATAAGACTAAAATGAAATATCAGGCAAAGAGAAAAGCAATTATTTTACTTGCAGATGGTACAATCTTTCATGGTAAATCTGTTGGAGACAAAGAAGGAACAGCTTTTGGGGAAGTATGTTTTAATACAGGTATGACCGGTTATCAAGAAATATTTACAGATCCATCTTATTTCGGGCAAATTATGGTTACTACCAATGCGCATATAGGTAACTATGGGGTAAATATAGATGAAGTAGAATCTGAGACTATTAAGATTTCAGGCTTGGTTTGTAAAAACTTTAGCTATGAATACTCAAGACCGTTGGCAGATGATAGCTTACTAGGTTTTTTAAATAAAAATGAATTATTCGCTATCTCTGATGTTGATACACGTGCATTGGTTAGTTATATTAGAGATAATGGTGCAATGAATGCTGTTATATCTACAGACATTGAGAATATAGATGATTTAAAAAAACGTTTAAGTTCAGTGCCTAGTATGGAAGGTTTAGAATTAGCTTCTAAGGTGTCGACAAAAGAACCATATTTTGTTGGCGATGAAGATGCAACTTTTAAAATCGCAGCACTAGATATTGGTATTAAAAAGAACATTTTGCGTAACCTAGTTAAGCGAGGTGCTTATGTAAAAGTTTTTCCTTACAATACTAGTTTTGAAGATATGTCAGCTTGGAATCCAGATGCCTTCTTTATTTCTAATGGGCCCGGTGATCCAGAACCATTAGTTGATGCCATCGCCGCTGTCAAGAAGATGATACAGACAGATAAACCTTTATTTGGAATTTGTTTAGGTCATCAAGTACTTGCCATAGCAAATGGGGTGTCCACTTATAAGATGCACAATGGTCATAGAGGTATAAACCATCCGATCTTAAATTTAATTACTGGTAAAGGTGAAATTACTTCACAGAATCATGGTTTTGCAATTAATAGAGAAGAAACGGAAGCTAATGAGAATTTAGAAATTACTCATATACATCTAAATGATAAAACTGTTGCTGGTATTCGAATGAAAAATAAAGATGTGTTTTCTGTACAATATCACCCAGAAGCAAGTCCGGGTCCACATGATGCAGATTATCTTTTCGATGATTTTTTCAAATTAATTGAGAATTGTTCAAAACATAACGAAATAGTTTAAATAAACATTAATTAATTGGCAAATGTAGGGGTCGAACAAGCTAGTTAAATGCATGCTTTTGTATCTTTACTTTTTAAACAAACAACTAAAAAAAGAGTATAAATGAGTATTATATTAAATGTTCACGCAAGGCAAATTTTTGATTCTAGAGGGAATCCAACAGTTGAAGTAGATGTGGTTACTGAAAACGGAGTAATGGGAAGAGCAGCTGTTCCTTCTGGAGCTTCTACAGGTGAGCATGAGGCGGTTGAGCTTCGCGACGGTGGTAAGGCTTTTATGGGTAAAGGTGTTACACAGGCCGTTGACAATGTTAACAATATTATTGCAGAAGAGATATTAGGAATGAACGTTTTTGATCAAAACCTTTTGGATCAAACAATGATCGATTTAGATGGTACGCCAAATAAATCGAAACTAGGAGCAAATGCTATTTTAGGGGTGTCATTAGCCGCTGCAAAAGCTGCTGCCAATGAATTAGGACTTTCTCTTTTTAGATATATCGGTGGGGTAAGTGCTAATACACTTCCTGTACCAATGATGAATATTATTAACGGTGGTTCACACTCAGATGCTCCTATCGCATTTCAAGAATTCATGGTAATGCCTGTTAAAGCAAAAAGCTTTTCGCATGCAATGCAAATGGGTACTGAAATTTTTCATCACTTGAAAAAAGTGTTACATGATCGTGGTCTTAGTACGGCTGTAGGTGATGAAGGTGGTTTTGCACCAAACCTTGCAGGTGGTACTGAAGATGCTTTAGATACGATTGCAAAAGCAGTTAAAAATGCAGGATATACTTTAGGTGATGACGTAATGATCGCTTTAGATTGTGCCGCAGCAGAATTTTATGTTGATGGTAAATACGACTATACTAAATTTGAAGGAGAATCTGGTGTTATTAGAACTTCTGAAGAGCAAGCGCAATATTTGGCAGATTTAAGTGCTAAATATCCTATTATTTCTA
>JANQUX010000275.1 GCA_030730545.1 Maribacter sp.
GGTTAATAGTGATGCCAAAACGTATGGCGATGTGCAGATAATACTTCAAGGTGCAACTAAGGTAAGTTTAGTGCCAGAAATTATAGTATCGGGTATACGACAGGGGAGTCCGGCACATTCGGCAGGTTTACGAGAAGGAGATGTAATCTTAGCAGTTAATGGCAAACGCATCCACCGGTATAAACTACAAGAGATAATGCATATGCTTAATTTTAAAAAAGACAAGAAGATAAAGGTATTGGTAGAGCGTTATGATAATGATCTGCTGTTTAGTTTTGTTCTAAAGCCTTTGTTTGATGAACAATAGCGTATAAAAAAAGCCCAACTTCTCAGTTGGGCTTTTCGTTTTTTTAAAAAGTTTTTTTTATTTGGTACCGGTAGTAGCTTGAACATCTCCTTTGATTTTTAAAACCTTAGTCGGAGTGTCAGCATTAGATATTACCGTAATCGCTTTACGAATAGGGCCAACTCTATTGGTATCATATTTTACCTGAATCTCACCTGTTTTACCTGGTAAAATTGGGTCTTCTGGTTTTTTCGGAATTGTACAACCACAACTAGAACTTACTTTACTAATAATAAGTGGTGCAGTACCAGTGTTCGTAAATTCAAAAACTCTTACTCCGTCAGATCCTTTAGCGATTTCGCCGTAATCTACAGTTTCAGATTTAAATTCGATTTTGGCTGCGGTATCTTGAGCAGTTAAGCTAAATCCTAGCAAGCCAATAAATAATACAAGTACTATTTTTTTCATCATTTTTAATTTTGGGTGGATGTCAAAATTAAATCTTTTCAGATCAACCTCAAAATCCTTTTGTTATACTCTAACGTTACTTATTTTTGTTTCGTATTTATCTTTGGGCAAAATTCAGCTGAAATGACCGTTAGAATGTCAATTCGGCTTTATTTTTAACAACCCATTTTATTATTATTCAAAAACTGTTCCAAAAAATGGAAATTCCTTCAAAATATAATCCGCAGTCCACAGAATCGCATTGGTATGATTACTGGATGAAAAACGGTTACTTTCATTCTGTACCAGATGACAGAGAACCTTATAGTATTGTAATACCACCGCCAAACGTAACGGGTATATTGCATATGGGGCACATGCTAAACAATACTATACAAGATGTATTGATTAGACGAGCCCGTCTTTTAGGTAAAAATGCATGTTGGGTGCCGGGTACAGATCATGCCTCTATCGCTACAGAAGCGAAAGTTGTAGCTAAATTAAAAGAGCAGGGCATCAATAAAAACGATCTTACAAGAGATGAGTTTTTAAAGCATGCTTGGGATTGGACAAATGAATACGGAGGAATCATTCTTGAGCAGCTGAAAAAATTGGGATGTTCTTGCGATTGGGACCGTACCGCGTTCACCATGGATCAAGAACGTTATGATAGCGTTATCAAGGTTTTTGTAGATCTTTATAACAAAGGTTTGATTTACCGTGGGTATAGAATGGTGAATTGGGATCCAGAAGCGCAAACCACCTTGTCAGATGAAGAGGTGATCTTTGAAGAAAAGCAAGGCTTATTATATTATCTGTCTTATGCTATTGAGGGTTCTGACGAAAAAGTAACGATTGCAACCACAAGACCAGAAACAATATTAGGTGATACTGCTATATGTATTAACCCGAACGATGAGCGATTTACGCATCTAAAAGGTAAAAAGGTAATTGTTCCTATTTGTAATAGAGTAATACCAATAATTGAAGATGAGTATGTTGATATTGAATTTGGTACAGGATGTTTAAAAGTAACGCCTGCACACGATATCAACGATAAAGCACTTGGTGAAAAACACAATTTAGAAACTATCGATATTTTCAATGATGATGCGAGCTTAAATAGTTTTGGTTTGCATTATGAGGGTAAAGATCGTTTTGTTGTTAGAAAAGAAATCTCTAAAGAATTAGAAGGTTTAGGTGTTCTTGTTAAGACAGAGACCCATATAAACAAAGTAGGTACTTCAGAGAGAACGAAGGCTGTTATTGAACCTAAATTGTCAGACCAGTGGTTCCTGAAAATGGAAGATTTGGCAAAACCGGCTTTAGAAGCAGTTATGGGAAGTGGTGATGTTAAGTTGCATCCGAAGAAATTTGAAAACACATACCGTCATTGGATGGAGAATGTTCGTGATTGGAATATTTCAAGACAACTATGGTGGGGACAGCAAATACCAGCTTTCTATTTCGGTGACGGTCAAGAAGATTTTGTAGTAGCGGCAAACGTAGCAGATGCTTTAAAGCTTGCAAAAGAAAAATCAGGTAAGTCAGATTTACAAGAAAGTGACTTGAGGCAAGATGCCGATGTTTTAGATACATGGTTTTCTTCTTGGTTGTGGCCAATGAGTGTATTTGGCGGTATTATGGAGCCGGAAAATGAAGAGATAAACTATTACTATCCAACAAATGATTTAGTAACTGGTCCAGATATTTTATTTTTCTGGGTAGCTAGAATGATAGTTGCCGGGTATGAGTTTAGAGGAGAAAAGCCTTTTGAAAATGTTTATTTCACCGGATTGGTTAGAGATAAGCAACGTAGAAAAATGTCTAAGTCCTTAGGTAATTCGCCTGATGCTTTAAAGTTAATCGAAGATTATGGTGCCGATGGGGTTCGTGTAGGTATGCTCATGTCTGCTGCTGCAGGTAACGATTTAATGTTCGATGAGGATCTTTGTCAGCAAGGAAAAAACTTTGCCAATAAAATCTGGAACGGATTTAGATTGGTTCAAGGTTGGGAAATTGCCGATATTCCACAACCAGAAGCTTCAAAGCTTGGTTTAGAGTGGTACGAGTCTAAGCTGAATAAGACGTTACTTGAGATAGAAGATCATTTCGAAAAATTCCGTATTTCAGATGCTTTAATGTCAATTTATAAATTGGTATGGGACGATTATAGCTCTTCATTATTAGAGATTATAAAACCTGCCTACCAACAGCCAATAGATAGAGCAACTTATGACAAGGTAATTCAATTGTTTGAACAGAACTTGAAACTGTTGCACCCATTTATGCCATTTTTGACAGAAGAAGTTTGGCAGCATATTGCAAAAAGGGACACAAGCGAGGCTTTAGTGATATCAAAATGGCCAACAGTAGGTAAGATTGATGAAGAACTTATAGCACAATTCGATTTTGCTGCTGAGGTAATTGCAGGCGTAAGAACCATCAGAAAAAACAAGAATATTCCGATGAAAGAGTCGTTAGAATTATCGGTTTTAAATTCTGAAGAAGCAAGTAACCATTGGGATGTTGTTATTTCTAAACTTACCAATGTCTCAGAGATCAGTTATTTAAATGAGCAGCTAGAAGGCGCACTAACTTTTCGTGTAAAAAGTAACGAATACTTTGTGCCAATGGAAGGTGCTATTGATGTAGAAGCTGAAATTGTTAAGATAAAAGAAGAGCTAAAGTATACCAAAGGCTTCTTAATATCTGTTCAAAAGAAACTTTCTAATGAGCGATTTGTAAGCAATGCACCCGAAAAGGTAATTACTATAGAACGTCAAAAACTGGCAGATGCTGAGGCTAAAATTGAAACTTTAGAAAAAAGTTTAGCTAGTTTAGAATAAGATACAGTCTTATAATTATGAAGCCCTCATTTCTATGGTATCAGAAATGAGGGCTTTTCTATTGTTAAAAACAGATATACAATCAATTGATTTTTGTAGTTTTAGTAAGAACAAAAAGCTAAGAAAATGAAACCACTTAAAAAAGAAGATATTAAACAAGAGGTATTTGACCTGTATGACGACTACGCCCATAATAAATTAGAACGCCGAGACTTTGTTCAGAAACTTTCGGTCTATGCAGTTGGTGGTCTTACAGTGCCTTCATTAATGAGCTTTTTAATGCCCGATTATCAAAATACTTTTTTGGTAGATAAAAACAATCCAGATTTAGATTCGGGTTTTATTACCTATGATTCTACTAAAGGTGGCGGAGAAATAAAGGCATTACTTTCCAAGCCAAAATCTATAGAAGGTACATTACCAGGTATTGTTGTGGTTCATGAAAATAGAGGATTGAATCCGTATATAGAAGATACCGCAAGAAGAGCAGCTTTGGCAGGTTTTGTAACTATTGCACCAGATGCCCTGAGTCCGTTAGGTGGTTATCCAGGTAATGATGATGAAGGTAGAGAGATGCAAAAAACTCGTGATAGAGATGAAATGTTAGAAGATTTTATAGCGGCATTTGAATATTTAAAAAACCATGAAAATTGTAACGGTAAAATAGGAGTAGTAGGATTTTGTTTCGGAGGATGGATTTCTAACATGATGGCAGTAAAAGTACCAGAATTGGCAGCAGCTGTACCTTTTTATGGCGGTCAGCCCACAGAAGGGATAGAAAATATAAATGCACCTTTGATGTTGCAATATGCAGGTTTAGATGAACGTGTAAACGCCGGATGGCCAGCTTATGAAAAGGCGTTGAATGAACTTGGTAAAGAGAATGTTGCCTATTTCTACCCAGAGGTAAACCATGGTTTTCATAATACCTCTACACCTAGATACGATGAGCCTGCAGCAGAGTTGGCATGGTCACGTACTATTGAATTTTTTAAAGAAAAGCTGATATAAAGTATTGTTGGTACGTAGTTTTACTTGTTTGTATGATTACTAAAATAAAAATTTAGAGTTAGTATTCATTTTATTTGAGTTAAGGATACAAGTGTAGTTCTTTTAGTTTTGTCATATAAACAATCTAAAAAAACACATTATGAGAAGTCTATTATGGTTAGTAGCAGTTATTTGTATAATTATATGGTTATTAGGAATGTTAGGTATTGTTCCAGGACTTGCAACCGGTAGTTTAGTACATATTTTATTGGTAATAGCAGTTGTTGTTATTCTTTACAATATTATTTCAGGTAAAAAGGTATTGTAGTACCTATTTCGAATAAATCATATTTAAAATATATAGAAGCCCTTGATTGATTTCAAGGGTTTTTTTATGCTTTAATAGTATCTTTAATACTATGATAAGACCTTATGTACTTGCCGAAACGAATTGGGAACATTTAAAAGATGAGCAAATAGATTTAGCAGTATTGCCGTGGGGCGCTACTGAAGCGCACAATTATCATTTGCCATACGGTACAGATAATTATCAAGCACAAAGTATGGTAGAATCTGCTGCTAAAATTTCATGGGAAAAGGGCAAAAAGATTATTGTGCTTCCCACAATACCTTATGGGGTAAATACAGGTCAGAGTGACATCTACTTAGATATGAACCTTAATCCGTCAACC
>JANQUX010000276.1 GCA_030730545.1 Maribacter sp.
GCGATGAATTCAGTCTGCGATTGAATACGATTACCGATGAGTTAATGAGTAGCGACCACGAATTAGAAGTGAATTCTACCTTTTTTTGTTGATGCTAAAATTTTAGGACTTTAATTTAAGATTGCCTTAACGCAACTATTTGCCAAGTTGGGTATCTTGTAACTAGTTAAAAGTCTTCGTTCTATGAAAAGATATGCCCTTTTGTTTCTGTTTCTAGTGTTACTTGCTTCTTGTGCTAATGACGATGACTTCGGTTTAGAGTCGACACAGTTTGTATTCTCAGAGCAAAAATGGGAATTAATTCAAATGTCGGGCAGTTTTCAAAATTCAGAAACTACAGGTGAAGAAATGGAATGGCAAGAGTATTATATATTCTCACCAGAAGGCACTTTTATAAAATCTAGGAGTATTGACGACAAAGTGCTTGAAGCTACCGGTAGTTTTGAGGTCGTTGAATACGATAATGATCTCAATCATTACTTAGAGCTCACTTTTGAAACCGGAAACGAATTAGCCGGTAATTGTACGGGTGATAGCAAAGAACTATTAATATATAGAAACTCTACCATAATCTCAAGTTTATGGATGGCTTGCGATGGCCCTGGGTTAAATTATCAACTGTCAAAATAAAAAGCCTCTTAAATAGTATTGGTCCATTGTAATTCTTCGGTTTCTGTTGCTGTACTTTTATAAGTGTTTACAAACGTATTTTTAACCCTTTCAGAATTTAGAAAATAGGGAATCCAGATAGCGGTAGATATAATTGCTTTAAAAATATCTGTAGTTGCAGTAGGATCTGGTATCGCAAATTGATTCATGATAAAGCTTTCAATTAAGGTAATTGATAAATTACAGGCATAAAATATAATCATCATTTTGGGCGCTGATGTACGTTTTTGCACAAATAATATAATAGTTAAGACTGCAAAAGTTAGAAAGGCAAAATTATAGAACAACTCAAAACCTAAATAAACTTCCAGCATTTTTGCATTTTCATAACCTGCATATTCGAATCCGTCCCAAATACTTTTATCAAAATACCCATTTTGAAAAATAGTAAAAATCAGTACAAGAGGTGTAAGCACTAGCCCAATCAAAGGAAGAATTAACCAGCCTCCAAATTCTTGTCCGGGTAAAGATGCTTCAACGTTCTTTTTTGGATTATAATTTTTATAGATTTTGATAGCGAAAAAAATACCTAATGATACTGATATCAACATAATCAAAATTGACAACCAACTAATTCCCGATTCAGATTCGTTAGCGCCATAGGTTAGTTGTAATCCGATTTTATCTCTAAGGTCGTCATGTTCTTTAATGAAAGATTTTGCATCGTCGGCAGGTATAACAGCTTCCTTTAGTTCGTATTCGTAATTCAAAGTAATCATGTTACCCGTTTGATTAATGCTCTTACTAAACCTATAGTAATCATTATCAATATTGATGTCTTCTATATTTAACGACCAAGGTTCTGGTAATAATATTCGGTTTATTTGTGTAAAACTAAAAGGTACTCCGGCACTGTACGGCATTTCTCTGTCTAAAGTATTGCTGTAACTTATAAATCCGTCTAAAACCAACGAATTAGTGTCGAAGTATAAAGTTTCGTCGTTTTCAATAGTACTCCAAAGATTTTCAATTTTATAGTACTCGTTGGTAGTGAAAATATTTTCCCAAGGTCTCGAATCATCTACATAAGTTACTTTGTCGCTTGATAGAATTGAAGGATATAGGCTACTGTAAAAATTTAGATATTCTTTGTTGATACTCTCTTCTTTGTTGTTTTTAAAATAGGCTCTGGTATTATCTGCTCTGCTACCATAGTATTCGGTTTTTACTTCAAATTTTGCATCACCACCAATTTCGTCTACAATAATGTCTTCTACAATTCTAACGCGAGCATTAGATGAAGTAGGTATTTTTTTTAACTCTGTACTCCCTTCTTTGAGAAGTAAACCATTTTTATAATCGGGCGTGTAAAGGTTAGAAAGATTGCCACCTTGGTTAGATATCGTAGGGTCTACGAAATACTCTTGACCACCATGTTCAAAATACACGATGCAGTGGTCAAACAATAAATGGCTAGGTAAAAATTTTTCTAAATTTTCGTTTGATTTTGTATTTACCAAAATAGGAAATGAATTAACACCTTGGTTTTGTAATAGGGTAGCTAATAGTAAAGATTTGTCTTTACAATCTCCGTATCTACGATCCAATACCAACTCTGGTTGAGTAGGTTTAAATGCCCCTATACCAGATTCAAAACCTAAATAGCGAATATCATCTTGTACAAATCTAATAAGCTTTATAATAACATCTTGTTTAGAATCTAGTTCGTCATCGATAGTTATAGGGTTCTTCAAGTGTTCTTTTGGGAATTTGTAATAGGGCGTCATAAGCTCAACAACACTTTCCCAATTATTAAAGGTAGAAACAGAAATACGTTTTTGTGAATTATACCAATAAGGGGTGTTACTATCATAAGTAACATAGTCACCACTGATATTATCCCAAGTATATTCTTTACCCAAAGTTGTAGTATTCACTTTAGGTTCATTGGCATCATTTAATGTTTTAAAGGTGATAGCGTTATCTGAATTGGTTAGAATTCGATTGTATATTCTATTGACCGGTATGGTATATTCTTCATAAACAAGGTTAGAATAATTACCTTCATTTATGGGGTTAAAACCCTTGATGGAGTAAGAGTATTCGATAATGTCACCAACCCGAATATCTGAAAGATTAATAACAGATGTTAATGACCCATCATATAATGAACGTTCTAAATTGGTTTCTCTTTGGAAGGTATTTATGAATGATTTTTTTAATTTATCAATGATTTCACCATCGCGAACAACCTGTGCTTTATGAAATTCTATTTTTTGGTATTCTGGATCGAAAGATGCGCTAATGTCTGACATTTCTTGAATACCATCACTGTTCAAAATTTTAAACACATAGTGAACAAACTGCTCCTTTTTTATTAAGTTATCTTGATAGTCAAGCAAAAGGTATTTGTATGCACCTTCATCTTCAGAGTCCTTTTTATCAGTAAAAGAAATAGGTGTAACCCAGTTGGGAGTTGAAGTTTTTTCTGCTTGTTGCGCATTTAATGAGAAGCTCACTAATAAGTAAAGAAAGAGATAAATATAAAACCGCATTAATATTCGTTTACGTTAAAATTGAAAAGTAAGAAATACCTTAGTAAACAACGTATAGCTTTTGTAAAACGTATATTTTTGATGTAGGAAGCGAATTAAAGCACCATTAAATTACATCCTCTAATATCAGAATTATCGAATCTACCGATAATCTCAAAAGTACCGTCTTGGTTTATTTTGCCTAGATCTTGAGTTGCAATAAAGGAGCAAGAATTGATATTTGCCAAATCGATTACATTAATTCCGCCAGACTTGCCATTGGCTAAATAGGTAAGTGGGTCTTCGGTATCGCGAACTAAAATTCTCATCCAAGCGGGGCAATCGAAAACGCCATTTCCTTTCGAGTAAGCTTGCGACAAAAGTTCTGTCATTCCGTATTCAGAGTGTATATGTGGTACTCCGAATCCGCTAGATAACAGCTGATGCAATTCTTGACGTACAATTTCTTTTCTACGACCTTTCATTCCGCCAGTTTCCATGATAATGGTATTTTGCAAAGACATATGGTATTGCTCGGTAAACTCTAACAATGCGAAAGAAACGCCTATGATCAATATTTTGGTGTCGGTTTTTTGTAGTTGTATTAGTAATTGATAAAGTTGTTCGTATTCGTTTAAAAAGAAACCGCTTTCTGGATGATTCGATTTTTTAATCAAATCATCTGCCATATAAATCAATGAAGATCCTGTACGCTCTAAGTAAGAGGGTAAAAGTGCTAATACACAATAGTCCTCAATAGCTCCATAAAAGTGATTGAAAGCCTTTAAATAACTCTGCTCGTAGAGACTTAAGTCGGTTACAAAGTGCTTACTGGTTTCACTGCCAGTGGTGCCGCTGCTAGTAAATGTTATTTCTGGTGTATCGGTAGTACTGAGAACATCTTTAGACTTAAAGAATTCTATAGGTAAAAAAGGAATTTGTTCTAAAGTTTTAACGGTATCTGGTTGCACATGTAAATAAGTACAAAAATCGTGGTAGATTACGTTGTTGTCGTATTGAAACTTGAATATACGTAGTGCTTGGGTTAGAAAATCCCCATCTGTTTGTATATCAAAAATAGCATTGTGCTTCATGTTCCGTACCAATTCTGGCAAAGGTACTGAACCAAATTATTTTAATTGTTTTGAGATGAAAATATGTAGGTTATTTATTTCACCACAAGTTTACGGGTAATCGATTTTTCGTTTTCAGTCACCTGAACTACATACACCCCCGGTGAAAGCTTTGAGATGTTCATTGCCTTTGTTGATAATTTTTCAGTTAAGACGAGCTCACCGAATACATCGTAAACTCTAACCTCTTTAAGGTTGTTGTTTTGTGTTGTTACATAAACAACATCGGCAATTGCTGGATTGGGGTATAATTTGAATCCGGCAATTTCATCGTTACGTAGGTTATTGATATCTATAGTGTCTTGGGCGTACAAGCCAACGGAGACTACCATAAATAGCATAAAGTAGATTTTCTTCATTTGATATTGATTTGGGATCAACACTTCAAAGGTATGGTTAAGTGTAGCTTGAACACTGAAAATGTTGTGAAACCAAATTTTTTGTAGGTCTATGAGAAAGTCGAAGTAATTCGTCGTAAAAACGTGTAGTTAACCGATAATGGATTTTGAAAATAGCGAGAAAAAAGGGGAGTTGTTACTTAACAATCAACTTACGTGTACACATCTTGTTTTTTTCAAGAACACGTAATACGTACACACCAGAATCTAAATCAGAAAGATTCAATTCTTTACCTAGAATAGTAGTCTTCAATAATAATGTACCGAATACATCGTAGATGAAGATTTCTTTAGGAGCGTTAAGATTGGTAGAAATATAAACTTTACCTGTAGTAACCGGATTTGGATACATACTAAAACCATCAATGTCTCCATTGCTCTGGGTACTTTGCCCATAGCTGAAGGAAATAAAGAAAAAGAAGATGATGGTGTAAAGTTTCTTCATATATAGCTGGTTACAAATGCTATGCCACAAATATAGGAATTTAACACTCCTTTTTATTTTTGTAAGAGTAGATATTGTGAAAAGATCGATGAAATGCAATATAATCGATGAAATGCACT
>JANQUX010000277.1 GCA_030730545.1 Maribacter sp.
AGCTACCCCTGGCCAGGTAATATTAGAGAGCTTTTACATACCATGGAGCGTGCCGTAATACTTTCTGAAGGAAATGTATTAAAACCAACCGATTTTCTATTGGATACTAAAACAACGGTAACCATAGAAGGCGGACCAAAAACACTCGAAGAAATGGAACTGGTAATGATCAATAAAGCTCTGAACGACCATGAAGGAAATTACAGTGCCGCTGCCGATCAATTGGGTATTTCTAGACAGACACTTTACAATAAACTTAAAAAATCGGGTAAATAATGGTCAGCAAAAGCATATACTACCAACTTATTTTCAGGATTATTCTGATAGCCGTTTGTGCACTACTCACCGCATTTCTATTTTTCAAAGAATATTACCTGCTCAGTGTTATTCTAAGTATTGTTTTTATAGGACAGGCATACGGACTCATACATTACGTGAACCAGACCAATAGAAAAATCGCTTATTTCTTCGATGCGATAAAAAATGAAGATTTCACCTTGCGTTTTCCTGAAAAACTGAGTGTAAAATCTATCGAAGAACTGAACCATAGCTTGAATATGTTAAACGGAATGATTCAAGATATTCATGTAAAAAAACAAGCACAGGAGCAGTATTATCAAGAAATTTTAAGGCAAGCAGACATTGGTATTTTCACCGTTAATGACAAAGGGCATATTTTATACGCGAACCCAACGGTACAAGATTTGCTCAACTACCGACCCCTTAACCACGTTAAGCAATTAAAGCAAATAGACCCGAATCTCTACAGTCTATTTGAATCTTTAGAACCTTTTGAAAGCACCTTATATTCTTTAGGCAATGAACGTGGCAAAAAAGAATTGACATTAAAATGTACGCCAATCGCCATCGAAGGTAAGCAGTTATTATTGGTCATTGTTCACGATATTCAAAAGGAATTGGATGATAAAGAAACTGATTCTTGGGTAAAACTAATTCGTGTATTAACCCATGAAATCATGAATACCATTACTCCGATTACTTCTATTTCTGAATCTATATTAAAATACTTTAAAAAAGGAGATGTGCTTTCCACGCCTGAAGAATTCGGAGAACTTCAAATAAAAAATTCAGCAAAAGGTCTAGAGGTTATCAAAGAACAGGGAAATGATTTAATGAGTTTTGTTCAGTCGTACCGTACATTTTTAAGTGTACCCGAACCTGATCGAGAATTAATACCCGCTAGTAAGATTTTAGAAAAAGTGCGGTTATTATTACAGGAGTATACGAACGGACATAATATTACTTTAGAAGTATTATCTGAACCTGAAGACCTAGAACTTTACATCGACGAAAAACAGATTACTCAAATACTTTTAAACCTGGGTAAAAATGCCCAGCAGGATTTACAAGAACAAGATGTAGGTATCATCATTATTAAAGCAGAAGAAGATGCGCAGGGTAAAAAATATATTACGGTTACCGATAACGGACCTGGGGTTTCTGCGGAGTTATTAGATGAAATATTTGTTCCGTTTTTTACCACTAAAAATACTGGAACAGGAATCGGGTTGAGCTTAAGCAAGCAGATTATGCGTATGCACGGTGGTTCAATCCGAGTAGTGTCTAATGATAAAACAACATTTACCCTAACATTTCAATAGCGCTATAATTCTGCTTTGAGCTCTGTAAATGGATCCCAGAAGTAGTTTTCTAGTTGTACTATTTGCAGGTCTTTTATGACCACTCCCTCACCTTCTAACAGTTGTTGCATGAGGTTAGTGCCGTCAAAATGATGCTTCCCAGTTAATAATCCGGCTTTGTTGACTACTCTATGCGCAGGAATATCATCCATATTATGCGATGCATTCATGGCCCAACCTACCATTCGTGCACTACGGGCAGCACCTAAATATTTAGCTATTGCGCCGTAAGAAGTTACACGACCTTCGGGTATTAACCGCGCTACCTGATATACTCTCTCAAAGAAATTCTCATTTTCAGGTTTCATCAGCTACATCCGTTTAATTAAACAATCTAAAAGCGGTTATCACAAATAACAACACCATTAATCCGCTTAAAATAAAATTACTGTTCTTAGAAAATGACTTTGTTTTATGCTCCCACTTATTAAAATAGATGACATATAAATACATGGCAAAAAAAGTACCACTGCCTGCTGCTAAAATGAACAAAACCTCATCTATTATTTTAAAGGTCATAAAACCTTGCGAGTGAAAAACCGTATTTAATCCGCTATAATATGGTATCGCCAAAAGATTAATAAGCGCTAGAAAGACTCCTTTAGAAAAACTATTTCGTTTTTTGGTCTCGGTAAGGATCAACGGCTTATTCTCTTGCTTTCTACCTTTTATAAAAAATACAATTGCCAACACAAAGAATATACCCAAAGCCAATTGTAGAAGCACTTCTATTACATGTTGATTTCTAGAAATTAATTTTGCGATACGTACCGATACATACGTTTGTAACATTACGGCAAGAGCAACCCCCAAACTAAAAATTATTCCATTTGTTTTTCCCTTTTCTACACTCGTCTTTGCTGCATTTAAATTCAGCAAACCGGGTGGTAGTGACGCAAAGAAAGCCGCGCCAAAAGTGAATACAAATAAAATAGGTAATTGTTGCATCGAATCAGTTTACCTTGAACCTAATAAAGGTAATAGGTTTTCCCTTTTCAAGATACTGATTTTCATAGAAAGTCTGTATTTCTAAGACTTCTTTAGGGCTACCTTCATTTTTATACACATCGTGGTTGGCATAAAGAACCTCTAACCCTAAACCGTGAAGTAGACCTAAGGTATACCCATGCATAAACTCGCTATCCGTTTTAAGATTTACGGTTCCGTCAGGTTTTAGAACTTGTTTATAACGCTCTAAAAAAGCCGTGTTGGTCATACGGTGTTTGGTGCGTTTATATTTTATTTGAGGATCAGGGAAAGTGATCCAAATTTCAGACACCTCTTCTTTACCAAAAAGGTGGTCAACCAGTTCGATTTGAGTCCGAATAAAACAAACATTTGGTAAATCTCCTTCTACAGCTTCTTTAGCTCCTTTCCAGAAACGGGCGCCTTTTATATCGATACCAATAAAATTCTTTTTCGGAAATTTCTTCGCCAAGCCAACGGTATACTCTCCTTTACCACAACCCAATTCTAATACAATAGGGTTATCGTTTTTGAAATGGGTATTCCATTTTCCTTTCAACGGGAAACCTCCTACCACTTCGTCTCTTGTTGGTTGAATTACGTTTGAAAACGTCTCGTTTTCTTGAAATCGCTTTAATTTATTTTTACTTCCCACAATTTTTACATCTAAACTGCGGCAAATCTAAGAAAAAAGAGAGGGTTAGCGATTATTGTACTTCTTCTATTTGAACGATACTTTTCTCTAGCGTAAAAGAAAACTCTGAACCGACCTCAACAGCACTTTCTACAAAGATTTTTTCTCCGTGTGCTTCTATGACATGTTTTACAATGGCGAGACCCAACCCAGAGCCACCTTCGCGACGGCTACCACTTTGATCTACCCTATAAAAACGTTCAAAAAGACGAGGAATATGCACTGCAGGTATACCTTCGCCATTATCGGTTACTCTTACAATTACCTTGTTTTTAACCAAATTTTCTACACTTACTTCTGTTGTACCATTGTCATTACCATACTTTATAGAGTTGACCAGCAAATTGGTAAGCACCTGTTGAATTTTTTCTTTATCGGCAAATACGAATATGGGTTGCACATATTCCATATCAAAAGTTAGGGTAATATTTTTCTTGTCCGCTTTCATCTCTAAAAGATCGAATACACTTTGTATTAAATCAATAATATCGAACGAGCGCTTTTCAAGAGTAAGATGCCCTACTTCAAACTTCGTAATCAGGTCTAAATCTTTTACGATGTAGATCAGACGATCTACCGCTTTATTGGCACGTATTAAATACTTCTTACGTACATTTTTATCATCAATTGCACCATCTAACAAGGTTTCTAGATAACCTTGCACAGTAAACAGCGGCGTTTTGAGCTCATGCGACACGTTACCCAAGAAGTCCTTCCGGTATTCTTCTCTAATCTTTAACGTATCGATTTCTATCCTTTTATCTTTTGCAAACTTTTCAATTTCAGCCGTTAAGGTTCTAATATCTGTAGTAACAGGGTATGAGGGTATCGTACTAGATTCTAGCAACTCAACATCGTCATATATTTTTTTGATTCGCTTGTAAATAAATTTTTCTATTCTTAACTGTAGCGTGATAAAAGATATTATAAAAAAGAATAGTGCTGCAAAGATTAAAATACCCCAGTTTATAGTACTAAATCGCCATTGTAATAAAGCGAGCACCGATATGCTAATTATTACAATATAAAACGATGAGCGAAACGCAAAACGATATGACTTTCTTGAACGAACTTTAGCAGTCATTTAGAGTACAAACTTATAACCTACTCCCTTAACAGTTTTAAAATGGTCTTCCCCAATTTTTTCGCGAAGCTTTCTAATATGTACATCTATTGTACGACCACCAACAACCACTTCATTACCCCAAACTCTATCAAGAATTACTTCTCTTTTAAATACTTTACTAGGTTTTGAAGTTAATAGAGCAAGAAGTTCAAACTCTTTTCTAGGCAAAATGATTTCTTTACCCTTTTTTATAATCTTATATTCTTCTCTATTAATTACGATATCACCAACTTTGGTAATATCTTCTTGAGCGTTTTCTTCGTTCTTAATACGTCTAAGTAGTGCATTTACCTTGCTTACCAAAACCTTAGGTTTAATAGGTTTGGTAATATAATCATCTGCACCTGCATCAAAACCCGCTACTTGAGAATAATCTTCTCCTCTAGCTGTTAAGAAGGTAATAATGGTATTTTCCATACCAGGAGTTTTTCTTAGAATCTCGCAAGCTTCAATACCATCCATCTCGGGCATCATTAAATCTAGAATAATAAGATGTGGCATTTTCTTCTTTGCCTTAGCAACTCCATCAGCACCATTTTTTGCGGTATACACATCGTACCCTTCGGCAGATAAATTATAGGCCACTATCTCTAGGATGTCTGGTTCATCATCAACTAAAAGTATCCTAATGTCCTTCTTTTTCATGGTTTTCAAATTAGATTGATTCGCTCAAAAGTAAAGATAATACTATTACTGCAACGCCACTTAACATTGATTTAATGTAGTAACGTTTACATAACATTAACAAAATAAATGTTTAACATGGATCTAACCCGAACATTACAAC
>JANQUX010000278.1 GCA_030730545.1 Maribacter sp.
CATATGAATTCGAATAAAAAAGGCTTGAACACTATTTGTACCCACGTAGGTGAATTAGAAGATAAACAACATAAGGGTGCCATTTCTCCATTATATATGAGTACATCTTATGCTTATGAAGATGTTGATGTAAAACGGTATCCTAGATATTTTAATACGCCTAACCAAGAAGGGCTTTGTAAAAAGGTTGCTGCATTAGAGCATGCAGAATCTGCCCTAATATTTGGTAGCGGTATGGCTGCCGTAAGTACAGCTTTATTGGCTTTTTTAAGAGCAGGTGACCATGTGGTTTTGCAGCAAACATTATACGGCGGAACATATAATTTGGTGAACGAGGAGTTTTCTAAATACGGAATCGAATATTCTTTTACCGAAGGGTGGAGTGCCGAAGCGTTTGAAGCTCAAATTAAAGAGAACACAAAGGTTATTTATATAGAAACACCTTCTAATCCGCTATTGACAATTACTGATTTAGAGGCTGTTGCTACCATTGCAAAGAAACACGGAATCACAACTTTAATTGATAATACATTCGCAAGTCCGGTGAACCAAAACCCAATTGATTTTGGTATTGATGTTGTAATACACAGTGCCACCAAATATATGGGTGGTCATTCAGATATTTGTGCAGGCGCAGTAGCTTCTACAAAAGAAAATATGGAGCGTATTTTTCATTTGGCAAAGAATTTTGGCGGAAGTCTTAGTGATTATACGGTTTGGCTGTTAGAAAGAAGCATGAAGACCATGGGTATTCGTGTACGGGCACAAAATGAGAACGCATTGGCAATGGCTCATTTTTTAGACGGATTATCTGAAATCGAAAAAGTATATTACCCAGGTTTGCAATCGCACCCTGATCATGATATTGCTAAAAAGCAAATGAAAGGATTCGGCGGAATGTTATCGTTCGAATTAAATTCTAGCTTTAATGCATCTAAATTTCAGAAGGCATTACAATTAATAAAATCATCTATGAGTTTAGCAGGGGTAGAGAGTACGGTTTTATCTCCAACACAAACTTCTCATGCGTTAATGAGTGCAGAAGTTAGAGCAGAACAAGGTATAGCCGACGGATTAATTCGTTTTTCTGTAGGTATTGAAGAAGTAGACGACTTAAAGCAAGATATTTTACAAGCTTTAGAAAGTTTAAAATAATTACATCAATTACAATTAGCATAGCATGAAGTTGGATATTTTAGTTTTTGGAGCGCATCCTGATGATGCAGAATTAGGGGCAGGCGGTACCATTGCCAAAGAAATTGCACTAGGTAAAAAAGTAGGCATTGTAGATTTAACCCGTGGTGAATTGGGTACAAGAGGTTCTGCTGAAATTCGTGATCAAGAATCAGCGAATGCAGGAAAGATTTTAGGCGTAGCAGTTCGTGAAAATTTAAGATTCAGAGATGGCTTTTTCGTAAACGATGAAACCCACCAACTCGAGATTATAAAAATGATTCGTAAATACAGGCCGCAAATTGTTTTGTGCAATGCTATTGATGATCGACATATTGATCATGGCAAAGGAAGTAAGCTTGTTAGTGATGCTTGTTTTTTAAGCGGTTTAAGACGTATAGAAACAAAAATAGGGGAGGAAAGCCAACAAGAATGGCGCCCTAAATTAGTATATCATTTCATACAGTGGAAGAATATTACTCCCGATTTTGTGGTAGATATCAGTGATTATATTGAAGCTAAGACCGATGCGATTTTAGCATATACATCTCAGTTTCATGATCCAAAAAGCAACGAGCCAGAAACACCTATAAGTAGCAAAACCTTTATCGAAAGCGTACATTATAGAGCTAAAGATTTAGGTAGATTAGTGGGTGTTGACTATGCCGAAGGTTTTACGGTTGAAAGAATGGTAGCGGTAGATTCGCTTGACCATTTAATTTAAGCAGATTCTTTATATTGTTTCTGTAATCTTGGTATGGTGAAATAAAAACTAGAGCCTTTACCTAGTGCACTATGTACCCATATTTTACCATTATTTTTCTCGACCATTTCTTTACATAACGAAAGCCCGAGTCCGGTACCTTTTTCATCATTGGTGCCGTAGGTGGTATGGTTAGAGTCTTTTTCAAATAATTTGCTAATAATATCTTCGCTCATACCCATTCCGTTATCCTTCACATATATTTCGCATGTTTTAATCTTTTGAATAGCACCAATAATAATTTGACCATTGTTAGGCGTAAACTTTAGGGCGTTGCTCAATAAATTTCTTATGATAATATCTATTTGATTTGGATCTGACCAAATTTGGCAATTTGGCTCAATTCTATTTACTAAAGTAATAGACTTAGCTTCAGCAATCTCAGATAATAATGCAATATTCTCTTCTACTATACAATCTAAGTTAGTTACAGAATGTCTTGTAATTGACCCATTCATTTGTGTTTGACCCCATGATAGTAAGTTGTTAAGGGTGAATGAAATAGTATCGATATCTACTTTTAGTTTCGGTACAAAATTTAAGAATTCGTCCTTACTCATTTCTCCTTCTTTAAATAATTTTAAGAGCCCTTGAAATGCACCTATTGGTCCTCTTAAATCATGACCGATGATAGAGAATAGTTTATTTTTCGTTTGATTAAGTTCGTTTAAATAAACTTGCTTTTCTTCTAGATCTGCTTTTTTGTGTCTAAGCTCTAAGTTTAATTTTTTCTGTTCTTTTTCATTTCTATGAATAAGAAAGGTAATAATCGCGAAGATTATAAGTATTACAATAAAGATGTAAATGTATATATTTCGTTTTGCTAAAGCTTTTTCATTTTCAATAATTAATTGCTGCCTTTGTTGGTCATATTCTACCCTAGTTTTAAGCATGTTTAATGCTTTTTCATTATTAGTTGCTGATAGAGACTCATAAGTAGCTTGATAAATTTCATGATACCAAAGCGATTTCTCGAAGTCTTTTTTATCCTTAAATATTTTAGCTAATTTGTGTGTACTATTTTTGATTCCGCTTCTTAGGCCGATTTTTTTAGAAAGGTCAAATGCGTTTAATGCATATACTTCAGCTACACTATCTTTCTTAAGATTTAAAAAGGCCTCCGTCATACCATTTAGCAAATCTATTTTTCCGCGATCATCTTCTATTTCTTTATGTAAAAGTTCACTTTGCTTATACCAGTAAAGAGCCCAAGTGTTTTTATTCTTTTTTAAATATATTTTTCCTTTAATTTCATAACAGTATGCTAACCATTCTAAAATTCGTTCTTTTTCAAAAGTGGCTATACTCACATTAACATTATACATGGCATAATCTAACTCATTCATTTCTGCATAAGTAGACGCGATATTGCTTAATGTTTCAGCTAGAAATATAGGATTACCTATGTCTTTGTGAATGTCTTTGGATCTCTGTAAAAACACCATTGCTTGTTCGTAATCTTTTTGTTCAAGATATAAATGCGCAATATTGTCGTTTACAATAGATATAATATTTTTATAATCATTTTCTTCTGCGATTTCAATGGTAGCCAAGTACCATTTTAAAGCTTTTGAATATTCACCTTTATAACCATATTCTTTGGCTAAGTCGTTTAAGATGCCAGCTTTTAGTAAATCATTATTATGCTGATTAGCGAGGTTATATGCTTTTGTAAAATTTGAAATAGCTTGATCAATTTTTCCTTTGTCAGAATAATAACCTCCCAAAGAATGGTAAGAACTAATCTCTCCATTTATATAACCTGCCTTCTTACTTAGGTCTAGACTTTTTTTACTAAGTGTAAGTAAAGTATCTAAATTATGATAGCGATATTCTGCAGCAAGATCAATTAGATTTTTGATGTAAAGCGTATCCTTGGCGCTAAAGGAAGTAGAGTTTTTTAAGTTCTCTAGTTCTTGTATCAATGTATCTCTTTTAGAACTTTGTGCAGAAATACTGTTTGTAGTAAAGCTTAAAAAAAAGAATACCACGATGCAACCTTTTAGGAGGCTGTCTTGCAAAAATGGTTTTAGTATTCTACGATTCATAAAGCTCGCTCAATAATGCGATTCTAAAATTAGTTTAGAACTTTATGGAAAAGCAATAAATGTTGTGAAACGCGATTTATTGTGTGTTTTATCGTTTTAAAGATGTAATTGGTCGATGAATTGGACTTTGAGGAGGTAAATATTAATTTGATTGCATACTGATTATAAAACGAACTCCCAACTGTTTAAAAGTGGCATGAGGAATGAGGAGAATAAAATTTCAAAATAAATTAAACCATATCTACAGGTAATTCAACTATAAATTGACTACCCTTGTTAGGTTTACTTTTCACTATTATTTCTCCATTGTTTTTTATAACCATTGCTTTTACTAAGCGCAGTCCCAAACCGGTTCCTTTTTCAAAATTTGTACCATATTTAGAGAAGTTTTCGGTATTGCTAAAAAGCTTTTGAACATCGGTTTCCGTCATACCCACACCAGTATCTGAAACTTGTATTACTAGATTTTTATTTCTTATTTCTGTTGAAATAGTAATCATACCGTTATTCGGAGTGAATTTAATGGAATTATTAATTAGGTTTCTAAAAATAATATTGAACTGCTGTTGATCAGCAAACACTTTATGTTTTGCAGCAACTTGGTTATTAATTATAATAGACTTTTTGTTTATCTCATTTCTGTACAATTGTAATATGATATCTAGTTCATACTTTACAGAAATGCTTCTTACGTTAATAGTGCTGCCTTGCATTTGTGTTTTTCCCCAATGCAGTAAGTTGTCCATGGTAAATTGAACTTGCTCTAGGTCTTCTTTAAGTTGTGGAGCAAATTTTTCGAAATATTTTTTACCTTCAGAATCTTCTAAATAAAGCGTCAGAATTTCATTTAGTGAATTAATGGGACCTCTTAAGTCATGACCGACAATTGAAAACAGATGATCTTGATTGGCGTTAATTTGAGTAAGACTCTCTTGGTTTTTGTTTAAAATTTCTGCTTGGCTAGCTAATTTTTTATTTAGAACTTTTTCTCTCTTATTGGCTTTTAAGACTATGAATACAATGACCATTAAAGCAAATAGTCCTGCAAGTGACCATTTTACGTATTTACGTTGCTGGTTTAACGCCAATTCATTCTGAGCATTTAAATTTTCAGTTTCTTTTTCGAAATTTAATTTTGCATTAAGCATTGTTAAATTTCGTCTATTATTTTTCTTAAAAATATCGTTAGAAAGTTTTTCGGTTAATTCAAGATATTTTAAAAATTTGGCTACGTTATC
>JANQUX010000279.1 GCA_030730545.1 Maribacter sp.
GCGATGCAACATCTCTTGGAACTAAATTACCAAATGCAGGGTAACGACGTTCTAGATAATAGTCTCTTTCTGATTCCGATAATTCGGTTGGTCTTTTCTTACCTTCTCTTATGGCCTTTGCATCCTCTAATTTTGCAGGCACCCATATACGTCCATCATTACGTAAAGATTCGGACATCAACGTAAGTTTTGACTGATAATCTCCGGAACGAGGAATACACGTTGGGTGAATTTGAGTATAACAAGGGTTTGCAAAAAACGCTCCTTTTTTATGTATTTTCCAAGTTGCAGAAGTGTTAGATCCCATAGCATTGGTCGAAAGAAAATAAACATTTCCGTATCCGCCAGAAGCAATTACGACGGCATGTGCAGAGTGGCGTTCTATTTCACCGGTAACCAAGTTACGGGCAATAATACCACGAGCCTTGCCATCTACCTTAACTACATCTAACATTTCATGACGATTGAACGGGGTAATTTTACCACGAGCAATTTGTCTGTTCATTGCAGAATAAGCTCCTAATAACAATTGTTGTCCTGTCTGTCCTTTAGCATAGAATGTACGGGAAACTAATACACCACCGAAAGAACGGTTATCTAATAATCCGCCATAATCACGTGCAAATGGTACGCCCTGGGCAACACATTGGTCAATAATATTTGCAGATACTTCTGCTAATCTATATACGTTCGCTTCTCTAGAACGGTAATCACCACCTTTTACCGTATCGTAAAATAAACGGTAAGTAGAATCACCATCTCCTTGATAGTTTTTTGCAGCGTTGATTCCACCTTGTGCAGCAATAGAGTGTGCTCTTCTTGGAGAATCTTGGTAGCAAAATGTTTTTACATTATAGCCTAATTCTGCTAAAGTTGCAGCAGCAGAACCACCTGCCAATCCTGTTCCAACTACGATAATATCAATATTACGTTTGTTGGCAGGGTTAACTAAGTCTATGTGATTCTTATAATCGGTCCACTTCGTTTTCAACGGACCTTTAGGTACTTTTGAGTCTAATACAGACATAAGTAATAGGTATTAATGATTAAAATGATGAAAAAGTGCAATGAATATAAATCCTAACGGAATAGATATCGAATACACTTTAGCAAACAATTGTAGTTTTTCTTTTCTCATGCTCGATGCACCTGCAGATTGAAATGCAGAACTGAAACCATGCATAAGGTGTAGCGATAAGAAAATGAAGGCAATAACATAAGCACCTACACGTAATGGATTTTCGAATTTATGAACAAGTTCTTCATAATATCTGAATCCTTCACCGTTCGGCAGCAAACCGGTCATGTCTCCGTCAATAAACTTGGTGTTGATTTCTGGTATCCAGAAATCGATAAAGTGAAGTACTAGGAAAGCCAAAATGGCTAATCCGCTGTAAATCATATTACGGCTCATCCAAGATGAATTGGCTGCACCATTATTTTTTGCATATGTTTTCACTCTAGCACTTCTGTTCTTAGCTTCTAAAATGAAACCCATTACGAAGTGATAAATTACCCCGAAAATTAAGACAGGTTGCAAAACATATTGTACAGCCCAAAAAGTACCCATAAAATGCG
Organism: Maribacter sp.; assembly: GCA_030730545.1. Taxonomy (GTDB): domain Bacteria; phylum Bacteroidota; class Bacteroidia; order Flavobacteriales; family Flavobacteriaceae; genus Maribacter. Next base: position 1,579 of record JANQUX010000279.1, read on the forward strand.
AAGCTTCATTGAACGCATCGGGACTGAAAACCGATAAGATGTTAATTGCAAAATGCTGAAGTAGAAAAAACATTAAAAAGAAAGCAGAAAGCGCCATTGCGTACTTTCTACCAATCGAAGATTTAAAAAATCCGCTCATTAGTCGTTAATTTTATATGCGAATTTACATCACAAGCTAGTTATTAACAAGAATTAAGCAGTTTTAGTATGTCTATTTAGATTGATTTTAAAATCAATTATAATGATGTTTAAGATTTATCTTCTGTTTAGGCTTGTAAATTCTTAATCTTTAAACAAAAAAATAGTTAAGAAATAGAAGATTGATCTGATTTTTTAGAAATATGTAGCGCCCAATGTACAGCTTGATCTAAATCTGTGAAGGTTTTTATCCTTTTTGGAAAAATTAACTTCTTTATCAATAGACTGAATACGTTGTTTTTTAATCCGCCAACTGATGCAATATATTGCATATCGAAACGATTTTTATGAAACTTGAACCATTCAAAAGTTGGCACATGATATTTATTGACCCTATTGGCAATATAAATTAGAGGAATACCTTTTTCGTAGATTTCTTGAGCTGCGTAAACTGCCTTTTTTGCACTTTCCCATTTAAATTTTGCACCTTGATGCATTTCAGATATTACGATGCCACCTTTGAAGAAATAAAACACCCCAAATTCAAACTCCCTTATCTCTCTGATTTGATTAAATAATTCGAGTTCTCGAACTCTTTTCATGCCTATTTTTGTCAGGCGGCAAAGATACTAGATATTAACCTAATAGCTTATAAAAACATCGACGAACGGCTAGGTTATTAGTTGGGCTTCTTCACTTAGTGTGTAACCATTATTTCTCCATATCCTTTAACTGAATTTCTAAGGCTTTAGTCGATAATTGTACTTCGATCAATGAGAGTACTAAAGAGATCATTAGTGCAAATAAGCTTATACTAAATACCAAATTAGCCCAAAATGTAAATTCAGCATAAATTAAGGTCATGGTAATTACGGCTAACAGAAAACTTACAATGGCGGTTGCCTGCATATTCTTAATTATAGTAAGTCGCTTTCTTAGCTTTTGTACTTGTAAACCAATAGACGCTGATTCTGTTTCTTGATATTTTTGATGTAATTGTCGTATTAAGGCTGCAATGGCTAAATAACGTGCATTATACGCGAGCATGGTCAACGAAATAGCAGGAAAAAGTAGTGCCGGTATCCCTAAGGTTAATTCCATAATTTGTTTTTCTTAATCTGTGGCAATTCCGAAATAGGTCCAAGTTACATTGGCATCAAAAGGGTTGTGCTGACCGTGAATTTCGCCTGGTTCAATGGTTATACAATTACCTGGGCCTACTTCATACTCTTTACCTGAAATAGTAAAAACTGCTTGACCTGTTTGTATATGAAATACTTCAAACATCGTATCATGTTTGTGTAATTCTACTTGTTGACCAGGTTTAAAAACGGCAGTGCCATACATCATTAATTGTGGTATCTCGCCACGATTGATTAATGTTCTTTTTTTAATATCTTCATTATGGCTTACGCCTAAATCAGGTAGTATATTCCAGTCGACTATCTTCATTATGTTACTCTATTTCGAAAGTGATGTTTTCACTGGTGCCGTTTCCTATAATTTCAACAACGTATGATCCTTTTGGCAAATAGGTGCTTCCGTTATCAGCTTGTTTCAATTCGGTTTTGTGCTTTTTAAGGTAATTCAACTTTCCAATTTTTGAGAATGCGAGGTCATATGATAATATATTCAAGCCTTTGTTGGCGATGATTTCGGTTTCGCTCACCACAATATCATCCGAAGATTTTATTTTAGCTTGGTATACATCATCGCGATTAGAATAAAAAGTAATATCTAAACCGGGAGTACTTGCTTTCGACCAAGAGCTCCATGAATTCCCCCAACGCGAAGAATACTTTATGTTTTCTAGCGGATAGGTGTGCAATGCTTTTGCTAATACATCGGTAGTCATACTTTGCAATGCTGAAATATCTGCCTTGAAAATGCTTCTGCCGTGCGTACCTACTAATAAATGCTTGGCTTCTTTTTGAATTACCAAATCATGTACCGCAACATTAGGCATTCCGTTTTGAAAAGATTCCCATGATGTACCGCCATTCAAGCTTACGTATAGACCATTGTCGGTACCTACAAATAATACTTTCTCATTTTCGGTATCTTCAATAATTACATTTACTGCTGCAGTAGGTATATTTGCTGCAATATTTTTCCAAGTGGCACCTTTATCTTCACTTACATATATATAAGGTGTAAAATCGTCTGAACGATAGCCATTTAACGTGGCAAATACTCGGCCCTTTTGATGTTTAGAGGCGATTACCCTACTTACCCACAAATTCTGAGGGAGGTTTTTAGAAATGACTTCCCAATTTCCGCCACCATTGTCGGTACGTTGAATAAGGCCGTCATCACTACCGGTGTACATCAATCCAAATTTAAAAGGAGATTCTGAAATGGTTGCTAAAGTTCCGAATGCGACGTTACCTTTTTTACCTCCTTGGGTTAGGTCGCCTGAAATGGTTTCCCAAGTATCACCTTGATTTAAAGAGCGGTGTAGCTTATTGCTACCCATATATAAAATATCTTGATTATGGGGTGATAATAGAATAGGAGATTGCCAATTAAAACGATACGGAGTCTCGCCTAATTCGTGTTTTGGCTGAATGTAATTTCTCTGGTCTTTTTCTAAATCAATTCTAAAATAATTTCCAAATTGATATCCTGTGTAAACGATATTAGCATTGCGATTATCTACTTGTACTTGCATACCATCGCCACCCAAAATAGATTTCCAAGGGTATTGACCTGTTTGTTGCCATTTTGTATTCTCTTCTGCGTTATGTGGTCCCATCCAAACGCCGTTATCTTGTAAACCACCATATACATTGTACGGTTTTTCATTATCAACCGCAATGGCATAAAACTGACCTACGGTTGGCGAGTTGTTCTTGAACCAATTTTTGCCGTCATCATAACTTGTATTTACTCCACCATCATTTCCGTTGATTAAATGTCCCGGTAAATTTGGATTGACCCATACAGCATGGTGGTCAGAGTGAACATTATCGCCATTAATTGAAGTGTATGTTTTACCACCATCTTTAGAAGAAATAATAGGAACGCCAGATAAATAGATAGCATCTACATTATTTGGGTCTACCGTTATTTGGGCAAAATAATATCCGTAGCTATAAAACAAATCATCAATATATTCTTCGTTTTGCTTCACCCAAGTGGTACCGCCATCATTACTGCGATACACTTCTGCACCAATTACGGGCGTGTCGAATAACATAGAATTTGCATCTTCTAAGTATAATGCCAAATCTGCTGGTTTCACAGCATTACTACGTACCATTTGCTTTACGTTGGCAGCTCTATATTTTTCTTGAAAGTTATTTGTCTTTAGAAACTCGTTCAGGTCTATGTCATTTAGATCTAAGAACTGTTCTTTTGAGAGCGTTTTAAAATCATTTTTCGTTAGGCCAGCTTGTTTCTCTTCCTTTTTGTTAGAATTCTCTCTTCTAAACTGACTGTCATGAACAGCATAAACAGTATTATCATTAAATACAGCTAAACCTATTCTACCTACACCTTCACC
>JANQUX010000280.1 GCA_030730545.1 Maribacter sp.
CGCCCCTTAGAATCTTCTCTTCTTTCAATCTCAAAATGAGGAATGGAATTGATTAGCGGCGTCAATTTTTGGAAACCATAGTTACGAGAATCGAAATTTGGTTGTTTCTTTTGCAGCAAACTACCCACATCACCTAAAAATGCCCAACCATCATCATCGGCAACATCATCGATAGTCGCTGCTATAAAACGTAAAGCTTTAGGGGTAATCTTATCGACCGTATTTTTTTCTTCGGGAGTTTTATCTGTAGCGTCTGAAGTTTCTTCTTCAGTTCTACTTTTAAGGATTTCTATATAAATGAATTTATCACATGCTACTATAAACGGATTCGGAGTTTTACGCTCACCAATACCAAATACCTGCATACCCGCTTCTCTTAATCGCGTAGCCAAACGAGTAAAATCACTATCACTACTAACAATACAGAATCCGTTGACCTTACCGGCATACAGAACATCCATAGCATCGATAATCATGGCAGAATCGGTAGCATTTTTACCTTGGGTATACCCGTATTGCTGAATAGGTGTAATGGCATTTTCAAGCAAAACATTTTTCCATTTCCCTAAACGCGGGTTGGTCCAATCACCATAAATACGTTTAATGGTTGGATTACCGTATTTAGCAATTTCCTCCATCATTTCTTTTACATAGGCTGACGGTATATTATCGCCATCTATCAATACTGCTAAATTTAAATCCATTTTGTAGTGTTTTATGTAAAGGTAATTTGATTTCTACTTGAATAGTGATATGTTACCAATAAAGTTAAAAATGATTTTTTTACTGTCGATTATCAGCTTTTACAGAACTAATGAACAAAAAACTTGGACTGAATAAACGAGGTTCGAGTGAAATAAAACATTTTAAATCTTCCATATAAATTGCCTGCAAAAAGTATTGATTCATGTTTTTTTAAAAGGTGTATTCCCTCAAAATTTTACAAGCGAAAAAGTAAAGTATAGCATCCACTTATTTTATCGTTAACTTGTTGATTGAAAAAAAATAAGAACACATGAAGAATAAATTTCCTCTACCGTTACAACTACTTTTGTTAGCGGTAATTACTTCTTTTTCTAGTTATACTCAAGAAAAAGAATACTACGAACTAAAAACATACACTATAAAAAATGACACCCAAGAAAAAATGGTCGATGACTATTTGAAAGATGCCTACATGCCTGCCTTAAAAAGAATGGGTATTAAAGATATAGGCGTTTTTAAGGGGAGACCAAACAAGTTTAAGGTCAGTGATAAAATATATGTATTGATCCCGTTTCAATCTTTGGCGGAGTTTGAAAAATTAGAAGCCATGTTAGCGGTTGACAAAGCACATCTTACCTCGGGTGCAGAATATATTAATGCTACACATGACAAAAAACCATTTGAAAGAATCAGTTCTATCCTGTTGCGCGCCTTCCCAGATATGCCAAAAATGAAACCTAGTGAAGTTAAAGGTCCAAAAGCCGATCGAGTATATGAATTACGCAGTTACGATGGACCCACGGAAGCCATGTACCGCAGAAAGGTTGACATGTTCAATGAAGGTGGCGAAGTAGAGCTATTTGAAAGTTTAGGGTTCAATGCCGTTTTCTATGCCGATGTCATCTCTGGTGATAAAATGCCCAACCTCATGTATATGACCACTTTTACGAATATGGAAAAACGTGATGCCCTTTGGAAAGACTTTGTTGATTCTGATAAATGGAAAGAAATTTCTGTGATGGATAAATACGTGAACACGGTTAGCCATGCAGATATCGATTTGCTATACCCTACCGAGTATTCTGATTACTAATCGGCTTTACTTAAAATAAATTCTACACGCCGGTTGAGAAATCTACCGGCTTCTGTTTTGTTCCTAGAAATCGGTTTTGAACTACCAAAGCCTTGAGCGGCAATTCTATTTTTTTGAATTCCGTTTTCAGTTAAATAAGCAACCACTTCTGAAGCTCGCCGTGCAGACAATCGCTTATTAAACGAATCTGACCCAACACTATCGGTATGCCCAAATATTTGAATATTTATTTTTGAATTCATTTTTAAATAAGAAAGCAGCGACTCCATTTCTTGCTGGTGGTCGCCTCTTATTTTAGATTTATTAGAATTGAAATAGACATTTTTAAATATGTGCACACTATCCAATTTATATTCTTTAAGTGCTATAACCTCTGAGTTTTGATATGTTGACTTTACATTCGATACTGAAACCATATCCAAATAATAATAAGAACCTTTGGTGATTTTTCTTTTAGTTTGATATTTCTGTGTCCGTTTGTTGTTTTTAAAATTTCCGATGATCATGTAATTTTCCGTACCAGTGGCTTCAAACTCTGTGGTCAGTTTCACCCATTTGATTTCATCGGAATAATATTTGGAATAGGATATTTCCAATTCTTCGGATATTTGACCTTTCATCTTAGAGAAATGCAAACCAGATAACACCTTGGTAGTTTCTACAGCAACCGGAAACTCAGCAAACCGGATGCCAAATTCTTTCACCGCGAAATCTGACCGTTCTGCCAAACTTACATAGAATGAAACAGCGTAACGTTCACCTTTTTTCAATGTTGAACTCAGTCTTGCTTGAATATATTCTCGATAATCGTTGGGTGCGTACATGTAGAAACCAACATACCCCACCCCGAAATCTGCAGGTTGCTTGCCATTGAAATTCTCGGGCGTACCCATGGCAATACTACAACCGTTGAAATAATCGGTAGAGCCCAGTGTAGGCATGTTCCAATCAATTACATCATTTTCAAGATTACCAAGTTTTTCGGGGCAATCAATAAATTTCTCAAAGCTAGGGTTACGTACCAAATTTTGACCAATTGCAAAATAAGGCATACTGAGTATCATTATAATTAAGGTTCCAAAATGTGATATTCTAGTAGACATGTGCTTTATACAGAATCTCTAAAGTACAGAAATCTTACAAAAGTGTATTACTGACCTAAATGCAAAAATCCCTCCTCATTACTGAGAAAGGATTTTTGTCTCCAAACAATCTAACCTAAACTTAATCTTTTTAGTTGTTATATAAGTATAATGAAGCAGCAGACATTAAATCATTACTAATTGCTGGTGCCACGTTACCGTTCGTATTCAATGCATCTGAAAAAGCTAAAACTTTACCATTACCAATTTCTGCAATAAATACTGTTTTTGTTTTGTGGTCATATGCAACATCAATAGGGTTACCCATTTCGGTCAATGAACCCGCAACTCTTGTTTGATCAGAAAGTGCTAAAGTTCCGCCATTATCTAAAGCAGCCAATTTACCAGCAAAATCTTGAGTCACTTGAAAGCCGCCATCCGTATTTGCATCTGCAGCATCACCTATATCGGTCATTACCAATACGTCATCTGCCTCGCTATAATCGATACCATGAGTTCTTACAATACCATCAACTGTAATTCTTTTAGTTGGTGTAATCGCACCATCCGCAGAAAAGGCAGTTAAGAAATTATCATACACAGCCAAATCACTTGTAGAATCTACAACAGCTAATAACGTGTTACCCATAAAGGTGATTCCCCATGTGTTAAAGCCAGCATCAAAAGTATTTAACAAACTAAAGCTAGAACCATTGTATTCATATACGTAAAACTTATTTTCTGTATTACTTGAAACTACCACCTTGTTACCAAAAACAGCAATCTCGCGAGGGCTAGCCAATTCGGCACCACCAGCAAAATCAGCAACGATATTCGCTAAATCTGTAACAGCAGCGAAACTACCGTAGTATTCTAATGCCATACCTGATCTAGAAGCTTGTATTAAGGCATCGTTCATTGCGTTATAGTAAATACCTTCTGTGGCATCTGAACCTGTAGTTATGTTTTTTGTCAAAACTCCCGTACCATTATATACACTAACATTTCCATTGGCAGTACTTGTTACATAAAGTCTAGTTGCTCTGGCATCGCTAGAATCGCCTTTATTACCATCGGTTTCATCACTACTAAATTGAATAGATGAAGCCATTGCTAAATCTTTATTGAAAGACGGAGTTAAGTTTCCACCAGAACCGATAGAGGTGAATCCTAATACTTTTCCGTTTCCTATTTCAGAAACATACACGGCATTGGTTTCAGAATCATAAGCAACATCGATAGGGTTACCCATTAAGGTTGAAGAACCTGCAACTCTTACTTGCATACCGATCGGTAATAATTCGCCATCTGACAACGAATCGAATTTAGAAGAGAAATCAGAAATAATATGAAAACCACCATCGGTATTTGCATCTGCGGCATCACCGATATCGGTCAATACCATAACATCATCAGCACCATCATAAGTGATACCATGTGTTCTTACAATACCTTCAATAGTTACTCTTTTTGATGGTCTTAAAATGCCGTTTACAGCGTTAGCAAGAAAATCATAATACACGGCTAAATCTCCTGTTGTATCAACTACAGCATATAAATCATCGCCTTTAAAAGTAATAGCCCAAACTGGAAAAGGAACCTCAACTGTGCTGGTAAGTGTAAATCCGCTTCCTGTGTTTTCATACACGAAGAATTTGTTCGCACCATTATCGGCGACAACAAAAGAACTGCCCTTTACCGCTAATTCTCTCGGACTCTCTAAATCTGCAGAACCTGTAAAGGCTGCTAAAACTTCAGCACCATTTACTACAGTACTAACATTAGAGAAAGCTTCTAATTGTAGCGCACTTCTAGAAGCTTGATAAACTACATCCGCGCTAGCATCATAATAAATACCCTCAGCAGCGGTAGTCGATGTCATTAAGGTAACTAAAGAATCGCCGGTTATACTGTATCTAGAAATACTTCCGTTTTCGTTATTGGTTACAAAAAGATCTGTTCGACGACCTAAAACCGTCATACCTTCTCCGCATGGCTCACACATAGAACCACCACAGTCAATGCCGGTCTCGTCACCATTCATCTCTCCGTCATCACAAGTGGCTATTGGTGTACCATCTACCATGGCATCATCGTCGTCACTACACGAGGCAAAAAATAATGCTCCCGCTAAAATTGCTAAATAAATTATAGATTTTCTCATAGTATATTCTGGGTTTAATTAGTTGAACCGACCATACCTACGAAGTAAACTAAAGAGGGTTTGGATTTAAATGTTAAAATTAGAATCCAAAACAAAATGCCCAAGTATTAGGGGAAACTAATACTTGGGCATTTTAAATATGTTTAAGCTGTATTCTAGAAATCGAACTTATACGT
>JANQUX010000281.1 GCA_030730545.1 Maribacter sp.
AAGTAATTAGTCAATTTTATAAATAAATTAAAATTCTACCTAATAGCGTAACTTTTAATTTAAACAGATAGAAACATAGTATGAAGCCTCTGTTAAGAATACATTTTAATTTAAATTTAGATAGTAGTACTGTTGTTGAAATACTAAAAATATATCATATTACTTGCTTGATCATATAATTATATCGTAATATTGCAATGAAACAATTAAGCAGATTATGGGATTAGCTAAAACAGAAATATTTACCGATGAACAAAATGAAATTTCGTTATTCGCGAAGGTATTCGGTCACCCTGCACGCGTAGCTATTTTACAATACCTATTTAAATTAGATAATTGTATTTGTGGAGACTTGGTAAATGAAATAGGCCTTGCCCAACCTACCATCTCTCAACACTTGAAAGAACTAAAACAATTAGGTCTTATAAAAGGTAATGTAGAAGGCACCAGTGTTTGTTATTGTATTGATAAAACCACCTGGTTAGATATGAAACAAGTAATGGTACAGTTTTTAGACCAAGATGTATCTAACAACGATTGTTGCTAAAAAAATTTGAACACTTCTATCGCTTTATTACGATTAATAAACAAAAACAAGCATATAATATTAATTAAAAACATTAGTATGAAACTATCAAAAATAAAAGAACTTTTAGCTGAACAAAAGAGTATAGCATTTCAATTACCGAACGGAGATTTAGTACCTAATCACTTTCACGTAACAGAAGTTGGTAAAATAACTAAGAATTTTATCGATTGTGGAGGTACGGTCAGAAATGAGGAAGTTGTAAATTTTCAATTGTGGAATGCCAATGATTATGACCATAGATTACACCCCGAAAAATTGATCAATATCATTGAACTTTCTGAAAAGGTTTTAAAGATCGATGATTTAGAAATAGAGGTAGAATACCAAGGACAAACGATAGAAAAATTCGGATTGGATTTTAACGATACAAATTTCATACTAAAATCGAAACAAACAGATTGCTTGGCAAAAGATAATTGTGGTATACCTGCAGAAAAAACAAAAGTAAAACTATCAGAAGTTAATAACGAACCTTGTTGCGCACCTGACGGAAACTGCTGTTAACAAACCTATATATGCTAAAGATAATGACTACTACCAAAATTGATATGTTACCAGAAATAGCCAACCTAATAAAGGGGTTACAACCAAACGCTATCACAGCAGAACGCAAAATTATTTTGCAACCACTCATTGATTATATACAAGACAGAGCAGCCAACAACCAAGAAATTAGAATAAATTTCATCTGTACCCATAACTCTAGAAGAAGTCATTTATCTCAAGTTTGGGCGCAAACAATGGCTACTAACTTTGGTATTAAAAATGTTTATTGCTACTCTGGTGGTACAGAGGCTACGGCTTTGTTCCCGATGGTGGCAGAGACATTAAAAAATCAAGGATTTCAGATTCAAAAATTATCTGACAGCGGTAATCCTGTTTATGCTATTAAGTTTTCTGAGAATGAGCATCCTGTAATTGGGTTTTCTAAATCGTATGAAAATAGCTTTAATCCTGCATCGCAATTTGCAGCAGTTATGACATGTTCACAAGCAGATAGTGGTTGTCCATTTATTGCAGGTGCCGAAAAAAGAATACCTATCACTTTTGAAGATCCAAAAGCATTTGACAACACGCCGCAGCAAGAAGAAAAATATGCAGAAAGAAGTCTACAGATTGCAACAGAATTGTTTTACGTATTCTCACAAATTAAATAAAAATGGCATCTAAAAAACTAAGCTTTCTAGATCAGAATTTAACCTGGTGGATTTTTGCCGCAATGGCTCTTGGGGTAGGTATCGGTTATTTTATACCATCCTTTCCAGACATTATCAACACATTCAATAGTGGTACTACAAATATTCCTATAGCTATTGGGTTGATTCTCATGATGTATCCGCCCTTAGCGAAAGTGAATTATGCTTTACTACCAAAGGTTTTTAGAAACACAAAAATCTTATCTATCAGTCTTATCTTAAACTGGATTATTGGTCCGGTATTAATGTTCATACTCGCCATTACTTTTTTATCTGACTATCCAGAATACATGGTAGGTCTAATTCTTATTGGTCTGGCACGTTGTATTGCAATGGTATTGGTATGGAACGATCTTGCAGAAGGCAGTAGCGAATATGGGGCTGGTTTAGTTGCTTTAAATAGCATCTTTCAAGTATTTGCATATAGTTTCTATGCTTGGTTATTTATTACTGTGCTTCCACCTTATTTCGGTTTTGAAGGTGCCATAGTAGATATCTCTATTGGTACTATAGCAGAAAGTGTTGCCATCTATTTAGGACTACCGTTTGTAATGGGAATACTGAGCAGATTAATTTTAGTAAAACTCAAAGGCGAAGATTGGTATACGAACAAATTCATACCTGCAATTTCACCAATGACATTGATTGCCCTTTTATTCACCATCGTTATTATGTTTTCTTTAAAAGGAGAATTAATAGTAGAAATACCGATGGATGTTCTCATCATCGCAGTCCCGTTACTTATCTATTTCACCTTAATGTTCATTATCGGATTTTTCTTTACCAAAGCAACTGGCGCAGCATATGATAAAACAGCATCAGTAGCATTTACGGCAGCCGGAAACAATTTTGAATTAGCGATTGCTGTTGCCATTGCGGTATTCGGACTCAATTCTGGTCAAGCATTTGCAGGAGTAATCGGTCCGCTAGTTGAGGTCCCTGCACTTATATTTTTAGTTCGAGTATCCTTTTGGCTAAAGAAAAAATATTTTGATAATCCGAAGCCTAAAACAGCATAATTTGTAAAAATAACATAGCGTATTTAGCAAAGGTCAGGTTTTAATACCTGACTTTTTTTTTGATTATTATCTGCATTGTGTATACAATTACTACTCACAACGTTAATGACATTATCTAACTTTCATAGTCACTATTAAAACTCGTTTCTCTGAAAAATACACTTACAGCGATGAACTATCTTTGCATAAATATATTTAGAAGTACGACATCAAGTTCAGGTACAATCTGAGCCGCGGTCAAATAACATCATATGATCAAAAGAATTATTAAAAAAATAATGATAACAACCTTATTAATAATTGCCGTACTGGCAGTAGTTATTTTAGCATTCACCAGTTTTTACCCAAGCTTTGGTGGCGATAGTACCAAAAGTCAGAAAATAGCCTACGAGCAGTCTCAACAATTTAAAGAAGGTAAATTTCGCAATGTAAAACCGGTACCAGAAGATTTAGCCTTTTCTGACAAGCTTAGTTTAGCCTACAAGTTTTTCACCACCAAGGTGCCAAATGGTCGCCCTAGAGCAGATTTAGTTCCTCAAAAAATAGATTCTGTAAACATTGCAGATTATGACGGCGAAACAAGAATGATTTGGTTCGGACATTCTTCTTTTTTATTACAGATTGATGGAAAAAATATTCTAATTGACCCAATGTTCGGCGCAGTAGCAGCCCCTCACCCACTTTTAGGTGAAAAAAGATTTAATAAAGAATTCCCAATAGCAATTGAACAACTACCACAGATTGATGCGGTAATTTTCTCTCATGACCACTATGACCATTTAGATTACGAATCTGTTTTAAGGATCAAGGATAAAACAAATCATTTCTACACTCCGTTAGGTGTAGGTAATCATTTGACCTCTTGGGGAGTTTCTGATGCTAAAATCACAGAGATGGATTGGTGGGAAGAAACACAGTTCGGTAATCTAAAATTTGTATGTACACCAGCGCAACATTTCTCTGGTAGAGGGTTGAACAATGCACAAAGCACTTTATGGAGTTCTTGGGTAATTACCTCAGCAAATGAAAATATCTTTTTTAGCGGTGATAGTGGTTATGCTGATCACTTTAAAGAAATTGGGGAAAAATACGGACCTTTTGACTTGGCGTTGATGGAATGCGGACAGTACAATCAAATGTGGTCAGATATTCTCATGATGCCCGAAGAAACCGCACAAGCTGGTATCGATGTCAAAGCAAATAAAATAATGCCCATACATTGGGCTGGCTTTAAACTTGCCCTACACGAATGGACAGATCCTATTAAAAGAGTTGAAGCAAAAGCAACTGAATTGAACTTACAGGTAATCTCGCCTCAAATTGGGCAAGAGATTTTGGTAAAAGATTCGGTGAACAACTATGGTGATTGGTGGAAAGGGTTGTAATTCATTAACATAAATTACCTAATTAAACGAAACATAATGAAATTAGAAAATAAGGTAGTCATCGTAACAGGAGCCTCACGAGGTATCGGACAAGAAATTGCATTTCTATTAGCAGAGAATGGTGCTAAAATAGTAGTCAATCATTCAAATAGTATAAAAGATGCAGACGCTACTGTGGCTAAAATTAAAAGTAATGGCGGAAATGCTATTGCCATAAAAGCAGATGTAAGCGATAGAATTCAGGTAACTCAGCTATTTGACCAAACTATAGAAGTTTTCGGTAAAGTAGATGTATTGGTTAACAATGCGGGAGTAATGATAAACAAAAAATTGAAAGATGCTACTGAAGAAGACTTCAACAAACAGTTTGATGTGAATGTAAAGGGAGTTTTCAATATGTTGCAAGGGGCTGATAGTAAGTTATCAGATAACGGCAATATTATAAATATTTCGTCTACTACGGTAAAATTGATGTTCCCTACTTACGCTTTATACTCCGCTTCAAAAGCCGCGGTAGAGCAAATGACCAGAGTGTTTTCTAAAGAAATAGGAAGGGGAATATCTGTAAACGCCCTTGCACCCGGACCAACAGAAACAGAATTATTCTTAAATGGAAAATCAGAAGAATTCATTGATAAATTAAAGTCTATGAATGCTTTCGACAGATTGGCACAACCTATTGATATCGCCAGAGTAGCATTATTTTTAGCTAGCGATGAATCTAAATGGATTTCAGGTCAGGTAATCGCTGCAAATGGTGCATTAATTTAATCTCATATTTAAAGAACTTTACATGAAATTTAAAATAGCTACCCTACTAGTATTAAGTATTTTAATCACTTCTTGCAAAGGGGAACCAACTGTCAAAAAAGAAACTATTCAAACCCCTGAATTCACGAATAAAGGACACGAATTGGTTTCTAAAATGCTTGAAAAAGTTGGCGATTACAAAACGCTTCGAAGTAAGAAAGATGTCGTGTATACATATACCTACCAAACTCCCGATGGTAAGACAGATATTTCGACAGA
>JANQUX010000282.1 GCA_030730545.1 Maribacter sp.
CATCATATACATACGCATAAGCATTGCAGCCCAATCGCAGCTTTCTGTTCCACCTGCACCTGCGGTAATTTGCAAAACTGCCGGTAGTTCATCACCTTCTTCAGACAACATGTTTTTGAATTCCATCTTTTCAATGGTATTCAAAGCTTTTGTATATTGATTTTCAACTTCCTCTTCTGAAACTTCTCCTTCTTGTTGAAATTCAATGAGGATTTCTAATTCTGCAATTAAATTTTCTGCAGCATTATAGTCATCTACCCATTGCTTTTTAGATTGAATAAATTTCATGTGAGCCTGTGCTTCTTGGGGATTATTCCAAAAATCAGGTGCCAAGGTTTTCTCTTGCTCGTTCTCTATTTCAATTAATTTGCCATCGATGTCAAAGATACCTCCTCAACGCACCAAGGCGATCTATAAGACCTTTGTAGTGGTCTATACTTACGTTCATAAAATTTTATTTTGGGTAAAAATAATACTCTTTTGTTGATTGTAAAGAATGATTTTTTGGAATTACTGTTCTTGGCTTTGCACCTTTACAGTATGTGTAGTTTTGTTTCTTCCGTGAGAATAAATTATTCCTCTTAAGGGTGAGCAATCATTATAGTCCTTGCCATGGCAAACCTTTATATGATTCGTATTTGCCAAAATGTTATTAGTGGGGTCAAAACCTTTCCATCCAACTTGCGGAATATAACATTCTGCCCATGCATGCATTTGAGAATCTCCTAAAAGACCATGTTCTTGATTTATGTATCCAGACACATATCTTGTTGGTATACCATTTTGTCTTGCTATAGCACAGAATAAATGTGTAAAATCTTGGCAAACACCTTGTTTGGCTGATATGATGTCAGTCAATTTTGTATCAACTTGAGTTACACCTGTTTTAAATTGTAGATGATTAAAAGTCCATTTGTTCAACTCTTGTAGATTTTCGAAAATTGTGTTCGATAAATTAAATTCAAAAATCGAATCTACATTGTTTGGTAGCTTAGTTAGTGGTGTACTTCTTAAAAAGGCTTCAAAATTAATTTTAAAGGTTAATTCATTTATTTCTTTATATGCCAAAGCCTCATTAATGTCTAAGGGGAAATTAAAGGGGTCTATGTGGTCTTTTATGAAACTAAATTGTGCTTCAAAATTTATTTTCTTGAATTTTTTCTTAGGATGAACTCGTATCGTTCTAAAACCATATCCGTTTATTGAATATTCATTTACAGCAAATAATGAATTCGAAAATTCAACATCGATATGATGTTGAGTATTATTTTCCATAGGAATGATCAGAAATTGCCAATAGGCATCATTTACCCAATTCTCGTACGTATTTTCTGTTCTATAGGTTATATTATATTGGTTTGGCATAATAATCAAAGATAACTTTAATAAATGGTCTTAATAGTTAAAAAACTCTTCGTCAACTTTGTTGCTTATTTTAACTAGACTATCTAAAATATCTTCGATAAATGATTTAATATCCTTTTCTATTTCTTCGACATATTTAAACTCATATTCTGCTCTGACCCTACCAATTAAAAATGCGGTTGAATCGTTGTTGTATCTTTTTTCAGGGTTTAGCATTCTTACATGTTCATTAACCTGATTTAATGAATTCATAACTGACCTAGGGCAATTAGGGTTTAAAATCAAAAATTCTAACGTACTTATACTGGTTGGTGTTTTTTTGTAAAATCTACGCATCATATCATATGATTCTGCGCATTTTAAGAGTGTCGTCCATTCAAAACTTTTGCTAAATTTATCGCCATGACTTCCTTGAGATAAAAGAGCATCGTTGTATTTTGAATTTATCATTCGAGTTATTTGTGTAGCCCGCTCAATATTTATTCCCATCATAATTATGGCATAGACAGAATCGTGCAATAATGTTCCTCTTATTTTTCCACGTAAAATGGCAGTCATTTCTGCAATGTTACTTGTAAAGTCATGAAGACCATTTTTTACAAAAACTTCTTTTGGGTAACTTAATACAAAGTGATAAAACTTATTAATTGCTTCGTATAGCTCTGTAGATATTAAATCTCTTGCACTATTGGCATTTTCTCTAGCTAGTTTAACTGTGCTAATGATAGAAAAGGGATTATTTGGGTCTAAACCGATACTATATAATACGTCTTGTTCTTTAAGAAATTTACTTTCATCTTCCTCGGGATCGCCGAGCATGAACAGCATTGATCTTAATACAAACTGTCTATCTTGCGATTTTATATTAGGTGCATCTAAAGATGAAAAATAGTTCACGTTTAAATAACGTGCTACGTGTTCTGAGCGTTCAATATAACGCCCCATCCAGAATAAATTATTGGCTACTCTTGCTAGCATATTTTTTAATTATTTTTTTAATACCCATGTATCTTTCGAACCACCACCTTGAGAAGAATTTACTATTAAATTTCCTCTTTTTAATGCGACTCTAGTTAATCCTCCTTTTAATACAAATTCTTTGTCTTTGCCTAGAACTGTGTATGTTCTTAAATCTACATGGCGTTGTTCAAAAGATTCAGTTTCATCTATGTATGTTGGGTGAACACTTAGGGACATAATTGGCTGTGCCACATACTTTCTTGGGTTCTCCTTAATTTCAGCTTTTACTTTTTCAATTTCTGCTTTGGTTAATTTGTTACCTATAGAAATGCCATAGCCACCTGCCTCATCAACCGGTTTTATAACTAATTCGTGTATATGCTCTAGTACGTATTTCAACTCATCTGGTCTACTACAATGGTAGGTATGAACATTGTTAAGTATTGGTTCTTCGTCTAAATAATATTTAATGATTTGTGGCATATAGGTATACACAGCTTTGTCATCGGCCACACCAGTTCCTGGGGCATTTGCTAAAGTGACGTTTCCTTTTTTATAAGCAGCAAATAAGCCTGGCACACCAAGGGCTGAATCTGGTCTAAATTCTAAAGGATCTATAAATTGGTCATCAATTCGTCTGTAGATGACATCAACTTTTTCAGGACCTTTTATAGTTTTCATATAAACGAAATCGTTCTCCACAAATAAATCGCGCCCTTCTACCAATTCAACACCCATGGTCTTTGCTAAATACGAATGCTCATAAAACGCAGAATTGTACATACCAGGCGTTATTACAACCACATTTGGTACATCTACGCCTTTTGGTTTAACGGATTCAAGTAATTCTAATAGATTTTCTGCATAGTTGGTAACAGAATAGGTTTGATAGTGATTAAAAACTCCAAATAGAGCTTTTTTAAGGGCTGTGCGATTACATATTACATAACTAACACCAGATGGGCACCTAATATTATCTTCTAATACATAGTATTTACCATCATTATGTTTAATAATATCAATACCAGAAATGTGATTATAAATACCACCTGGAGGATTTATGCCGTTCATCTGATCTAGGTAGTTGGCAGAAGAAGTTATTAAATCGATGGGAACAATTTTATCCTTTAGTATTTTTTTGTCATGATAAATATCCCATAGAAATAAATTTAAAGCCTTACTTCTCTGTATGGATCCACGCTCTATTATATCCCATTCTTTATGGTCAATTATACGGGGAAATAAATCAAACGGAAATATTTTCTCTTGTACATTACTATCACCATACACCTGAAATGTAATTCCTTGATTAAAAAAAGAAGATTTAGCCTTAGAGTTTAAATTTACATAATCACTTATCGTGTGTTCTCCATAAATTTCGAAAAGCTTTTGGTAGATTTCTTTTACTTTTCCTTCCTTATCATAAATTTCGTCATACAAATCTGGGTTTCTTTGATAAGAAGAGAATATTTGATTTTCAATGTTGGCCATAGAAATTGTTTTTATAAAAGGTACATGATAAAACGCAATAAACAATTGACATTTTTATAATAATTGCTAGTATTATTCTTTATTCTGTAATTATTCAATTGCTTTTTTAACAAGATTAGTATTTATAATTTAGTTTTCTCTACATGTTTTTCGTTCGTAAGTTTTTCTATACTTTTAGTGAAAACTAATAAGAGAATGAGAAAGAATTATATGCTTTTGGTCGGGTTTTTAATACTGTCCTTTAATTTGTTATCTGCTCAGTTCAGTGATAAGAAGAAAAATTTTGTCAAGTATGAAGGTCTTTATGATTTCTATTATGACGGCGAAACCGATAAAATTTATTTGGAGGTCGATAATTTAGAAGAGGAGTTTTTATATGTCTACTCTTTAAGCAGTGGTATTGGTAGCAATGATATTGGTTTGGATCGAGGTCAATTAGGAGATGAACAAGTAGTCTTTTTTAAGAAAGCTGGTAACAAACTATTGTTGGTTCAGCCGAATATGAAATATAGGGCGATTACCGATAATGAATTAGAACGTAAATCTGTAGAGCAAGCATTTGCAAAATCAATCTTGTTCGGTTTTCCGGTAGTGGAAGAAAAGGGTGGTACGTATGTTATAGATATTACCGATTTCTTAATGCAAGATGCGCATGGTGTATCATCGCGTCTAAAAAGAGCGGATCAAGGTTCTTATAGTTTAGATAAAACTAAAAGTGCATTTGCTTTAGATAGAACTAAAGCATTCCCTAAAAATGTGGAGTTCGATGTTACCATGACTTTTACAGGTGAGGCAAAAGGAGCTTATATACGAAGTGTAGCCCCTAATGCTAATTTAGTTACGGTGGCTGAACACCATTCTTTTATAGAATTACCAGATGATAAATATGAAAAACGTGTGTTTGACCCAAGATCGGGTTCTTCTCCTTTTAATTATTATGATTACGCAACACCGGTTGAATCTAATATTTTAAAGCAATTTATAAGAAGACACCGTTTAGAGAAAAGAGATCCTACCGCTGCAGTCAGTGAAGCGGTTGAACCAATTATATATTATTTAGACAATGGTACGCCTGAACCTGTGCGTTCTGCACTTCTAGAAGGTGGTCGTTGGTGGAACCAAGCATTCGAAGCTATTGGGTATAAAGATGCCTTTCAATTAAAAATGTTACCTGATGATGCTGATCCTTTAGATGTGCGTTACAATGTAATTCAATGGGTGCACCGTTCTACAAGAGGGTGGAGCTATGGTAGTAGTATTACCGATCCAAGAACTGGAGAAATTATGAAAGGGCATGTAAGTTTAGGTAGTTTAAGAATTCGGCAAGATTTTTTAATTGCCCAAGCATTAATGAACAAGCCTTTTGCTGAACGAGATGATAACTATCAGCCC
>JANQUX010000283.1:0-832 GCA_030730545.1 Maribacter sp.
ATAATTGGTTTAAAGTTTGAGCAATAAACCTATTAAGAAAGAAGCTTTTTAAAAACGAAAAATGAGTGAAGGGTACTTCAGAATGAGGGAAGTTATGACTTCAATAAGGTCATGGTTTCTTTCCGCTTAACCTTTCCGCTATCAGTTCGTAAAAATACCGGAATCGTTTTAATTTGACGTGGCACTTCGTACTTAGATAAAACAGTACTTGAAGTAATTTTCTTTAGTACTTCCTTCTCTTTCACGGTACCTTCTAAAACCAATACTAATTGCTCGCCTAGTTTTGCGTCTGATAAAGAAGCAATAAAAAAAGGCTGGTCTAAAATATTCGAAAGTTTAGACTCGATCTGCTCGGGACTAAGTTTAATTCCGCCAGAATTAATTACATTATCAAATCTGCCTAACCACTTGAACTCAGTAGCCGAAACCAATTCAATAACATCGTTAGTAATTACAGTTTCATCTGAAATCTTTGGTGCATTAATTACCAAACACCCTCTGTCATCTTTAGATATTTCAACGTCTGGTAAAATAGAAAAAGGTGCAACATCTGCTACACTATTATTCAAAGGCTTAATTGCAATATGCGTTATAGTCTCTGTCATACCATAGGTCTCATAACTAGCATTGGCTATACCTTTTATTTCCTTTCTCAATGAGGTAGAAATAGGAGCACCACCAACAATCAACTTATGCAGCAATGAAAGCTTCGGTAGTGAATTAGCAACTTGTAAAGGAACCATTGCTCCAAAATCAAAAGACCTTTTACAATTTTCTAACGGATTTGAAGTAGGTTCCACAAAGTGAATATCTAACCCCAAAACCAAAGCCC
>JANQUX010000283.1:842-2871 GCA_030730545.1 Maribacter sp.
ACCAACATCATTTTACCGGCAATATAAGTGGCAGGCAAACATAATAAAGCTGAAGATTTTGGTGATAAATTAAAATAGCTACCTGTTGCCGAAGCGCTATTCTCCATCTGTACTTTCTTTAAAACAATGGTTTTTGGAGTACCCGTAGAGCCAGAGGTCTGTACCGAAATTGTAGGTGAATCATCTATCCAATTTAAAAGAAATTCACCAATATGCTTTTCATATTCTTCCCCTTCCTTAATTAGACTATAACTTACCTCTGATAATTCATTAAAAGAAATTGCTCTACCGTGAATTGAAAAACTTGGGTGTACTGAAGCTTTATACATTGTACTAATTATCTAGTTTTAAAAATTCTTCTTCAGACAACACCTTTCCTGTTAATTTTTCTTTCCAGTTGGTCCAGCCATACTTTTTTGAGAAGATTAATAATAGAATAGGGAAAACAACAAAAACAGGCACTAACATGTCCCAACCAAGAACAGGCTCTGAAATATCTCTAAATAAAGAATCTACACTAAATGCCGTCCAATCTGCAGTAACTAAAAGCGCAGCGGTTAAATTATTAGCAGCATGAAAACCTATTGCCAATTCTAAACCTTCATCCATCAAAGTTATGATACCTAAAAACAATCCTGTCCCTACATAAAACACCATTATACCATAGCCTAATTTATCGACTTCAGGGTTCATTATATGCAGTAAACCAAATAGTAACGAGGTAAATACCAATGGAAACCATCTGTTTTTGGTAAGTATACCTAAACCTTGCATCATGTAACCTCGCATTAAATATTCTTCCATACTTGTTTGTAACGGAATCATGGCTATTGAAATAATTGCCAAGGTTATAAAGGGAACCAATTGAAAATTATACTCGTAATCTTCGGGTGCCAAATAAATATCAACAAAAATGAAAATTACAGATATCGATGCCCATAAAAGAAAAGAAAAAACCACCCTTTTCCAATCTACTTTTGTCCTTGATGTCGTTAAACTTTTAATTGATTGTTTATGTAAATATTTAACTACTAGAAAAACTGCTATTAATCCAAATACAAAAGATAAGAGCATTAAAAACAGAAAAGTATTTGAACCTAATAGCTCCGACATTAAGCCCATGTCACTTTTCATTAAGGCAGACATTCCGCCTTCTTTCATTGCAACAGCCGCAACTAAAGGAATGCCACCTAAAAATTGCCAAAAAACGAAAATTGCCAAAAAACCCACAATATATCTCCAACTATCAACTAAGCCTTTATACGCCTGTTCTATATACATAAACTTTCAATTAAATTTGTATTCCATTTTTTAGAGCTGTTATAAAACAAACCTCCTTGATTAACTTCTAACGGACTCTCCATATTATTTGTAAAAAGAGATCCGGTCCCTAGACCTTGCGGCATTTCATTACCCAATGTTGCCGTCCACTGCGCAATGGCATTTAAACCAATATTACTTTCTAATGCACTTGTTACCCACCACTCTATATTATTTTTTTCTGCAATAGAAATCCATTCATCGCTTCCTGCAAAACCGCCTACCAAACTAGGTTTCAGAATTATATATTGTGGTTTTATACTTAGTAGTAACTCTTGCTTTTTTGCTACATCTACCACTCCAATTAATTCTTCATCTAAAGCAATAGGCAAAGGTGTATTGCTACAAAGCTTTTTCATTTCTTCAGCTTGCCCTTGTTTAATTGGCTGTTCTATAGAATGCAAATCGAGTTTCGATAACGTTTCTAATTTAGATAAAGCTTCTTGTGGAGAAAATGCTCCGTTGGCATCTACTCGTAATTCAATCGCTTCTTTTGAATAGCGCTCTCTAATAGATTTTAGCAATGCTATTTCTGTATCGAAATCAATTGCACCGATTTTCATTTTAATGCAAGAAAAACCATCCTTTAGCTTCTCTTCTATTTGCCGATACATAAACTCCTTATCCCCCATCCAAACCAATCCGTTGATGGATATTGGTTTTTGATTACTTAAAAAAGTAGATTCGAAAAGATGAAAAGGATCTGTAG
>JANQUX010000283.1:2881-5167 GCA_030730545.1 Maribacter sp.
GATCTGTAGAGCGCAGTGACAGAAAAGCCTGCTCTACACCAAATTTAATACTGGGAAAATTTTGTAACTGCTTTAACAATTCGGTTTCTCCCAAATTAATGTTTTGTGCTACCCAAGCACATTTATCTTCATATTCGGGAACATCATCAAAACTAAGACCTCTAAAAAGTCCGCATTCACCAACGCCCCATTTCCCATTTTCTTCTAAAAAAAGAAACCAAGTTTCTTTGGTTCGAAGAATTCCTCTAGAAGTTCCGCTAGGGTTTTTAAAATTTAGGAGATACTTTTTAAATGTTGCCTTCATAATATCGCACAAATTTAACTATATTTTGAGTTTAAATACAACGGAATGGCTAGTATAGAAAATAAGGTGATTTGGGTAACAGGCGCATCTTCTGGAATAGGAGAAGCTTTAGCGTATCAGTTAAACGAACTTGGAGCTAAAATTATACTTTCGGCAAGAAGAGCGGATGTTCTTTTAAAAGTAAAAGGTAATTGTAAATTTCCCAAAAATGCAACAATCCTTCCTTTAGATTTAATAGCATTCGATTCGCTAGAAACCACCACCGAAACGGCCATATCAATCTATGGAAAAATAGATATTTTGATTAATAATGGCGGACTAAGTCAACGTTCACTTATCATTGACACAAAATTTGAAGTGTATCAACAAATGATAGACGTTAATTATTTGGGTACTATCAAACTAACAAAACACCTACTACCCCATTTCATAGCTCAAAAAGGTGGTCATTTCGTTACTGTTACAAGTTTAATGGGTAAATTTTCTTCTCCCTATCGTTCGGGTTATTGTGGCGCAAAACATGCGCTACACGGCTTCTTTGATGCCTTGCGTATGGAACATGACAAAGACAATGTCAATGTATCGATTATTTGCCCAGGATTCATACAAACCAACGTTGCCAAAAATGCATTAACCGGTGATGGGTCTGCTTTAAAAAAGGAAGATAATGCAACAGAAAACGGAATGCCCGTTAACGATTGTGCAAAAGAGATTATCTCTGCAATAAAAAAGAAAAGATTTGAAACCTACGTCGGTGGAAAAGAAAAATTCGGAATTTACCTTAAAAGATTCTTCCCTAAACTGTTACACAAAGTTGTTTTAAAAAGTAAGGTGAGATAATTTATTTAAAATTAAACCAAAAACGCACACCCTCAGTGGTCTTATCTGTATTTAAAGAAGTTTGAAGCTGATTTGCCAATCTGTTCATTAAACGAATACCCATAGAAGAATTCGCTCGTTCTTCAGAATCTTCTGGCAAACCGATACCATTATCAGTATATTCAAAAAAGCCCTCTTGACCTAACAATTTTCTTAAGTGAATATATATTTTACCGTCACTGTCATCATTAGGAAACGCATATTTAAATGAATTGGAAACTAACTCGTTTAATATGAGCCCGAACGGAATTGCTCGATCAATATCAAGTTCAACGCCTTCTGCATCGATAGTAATATTAATATTATGACCTCCTTTTTTATAAACAGATTGAATACTATTTATCAAACTTTCAATATATCCCTGCATTTCAATAACAGATAAATCGTCGTTTTGATACAATTTCTGATGTATTAACGCCATCGCTTTAACCCTACTTTTACCTTCTTCTAAGGCTTCAATAGCAGCTTTACTTCTCGTATTCTTAGTTTGTAGACTTAACAGACTAGAAACCATTTGAAGGTTATTCTTAACCCTATGATGAATTTCTTTAAGCAGAGAATCTTTTTCTACCAAGGCATTCTCAATTATAAATTTTTGCTCTGCGATTAAGCGTTGATTTTTAATACTTTTTAAATAAGCATAAACCAAACCAGCAAAACCGATAAGTGTGAAAATTAAGGATACAAACACTAAACTAATTTTATCATCTCTTGCCTTAATATCTTTTCTAGATTCTTCTAATTGATCTTTTTGTTGCTCCATCATTTTTCTAGAATTCTCTAGATCTTGAGCAACAACAGAAGTTAATTGTTGATTTTTAATGTTAGATGCCAAGGCATCTATGGAGTCTCTTATTTTTATATTCTTCTTTAAATAGACAGTAGAATTTTCAAAATCGCCCGTTTTAAAATAGTAATCTGCATAAATTCTATTACGCTTTAAAATATTATCAGATTTAATAGGATTAAGATCATCACTTAAATAATCTGTTGCTTTAGAGTAATTTTCTAATTTTAAATAACACTCAGCTAGCGCAAGTGTATTTTCAATAATATCAGAAGAGAACTTACTTTTATTATATTTCTTAATAATATCTCTACTC
>JANQUX010000284.1 GCA_030730545.1 Maribacter sp.
ATTCAGGAATCATCGGTAAATAAATACATACACGATCCCCTTTTTTAACTCCATGATCCAATAAAACATTTGCCATACGACAAACGCGCTCGTGTAATTGCCTATAAGTAATATGAAGTGCTTCTTCATCTGGATTGTTAGGCTCGAATATGATTGCTGTTTTTTCGCCTCTGGTTGGTAAATGACGATCTAAGCAGTTTTCGGTAATATTCAATTTAGCACCTTCGAACCATTTGATTTCGGGCTTCTTGAAATCCCAACTCAGCACATTGTCCCAGCGCTTACGCCAAACAAAATGTTCTTCGGCAATTTCTTCCCAAAACGCTTCAGGATTACGGACCGATTTTCGATAGACTTGATAATACTCCTCGAGATGTTTAATGTGGTAATTGCTCATGCTATGCGTTAATTTGATATGCAAAGGGTGTTGAATACCTTTGATTGTTGTTGAATGTTGATTTGTTTCAATTAATGACCTGTGGCTTCACCTGCACCACTGGGTATTCTAATGTTTTCTACAATTTCTTGAACATCTTCAGGTGGCTCTGGGGTAAATTGTAAAACAATAATTGCTACAATAAAGTTAGCAATCATAGCGATACTACCAAACCCCTCTGGTGAAATACCAAACCACCAATCATCAGGAGTTCCACCACCAAACCAGCCGAATTTAAACTTGGTCATATAAAACAGCATAAGAATGATACCGACTACCATTCCGCTGATGGCTCCTTCTTTATTCATTTTCTTATAAAATATACCTAGAACAATAGCCGGAAAAAATGATGCAGCCGCCAAACCGAATGCCAGTGCTACTACTGCAGCTACAAAACCAGGCGGATTTATGCCAAAATAACCTGCAATTACTACGGCTACGGTTGCTGCGCCTCTAGCGACCCATAATTCTGCTTTGTCAGAAATATTCGGTTTAAATACTTTCTTCACTAAATCATGAGAAACAGATGCTGAAATAACTAGCAATAGACCTGCTGCTGTTGAAAGTGCAGCAGCTAATCCGCCAGCTGCTACTAAGGCAATTACCCAAGCTGGTAAATTTGCAATTTCAGGATTCGCCAATACCATAATGTCATTATCTATGGTTAGCTCATTTTTGGTTTTATCAGCTACATATTGAATTTTACCATCTTCATTCTTATCATCAAAAGAAAGTAATCCGGTTTCTTCCCAGTTTTTAAACCAAACTGGCATACTAGAATATTCTTCGTTGCTAACGGTGTTAATAAGATTGGTTTTGGCAAATACAGAAACGGCTGGTGCTGTAGTGTATAGAATAGCGATTAGTAACAATGCTAATCCAGCAGATTTACGTGCATCTTTTACTTTTTTAACGGTAAAAAATCTAACGATTACATGTGGTAATCCTGCGGTACCAACCATTAAGGCTAGGGTGATGGCAAAAACATCGGTTACAGATTTAGAGCCGTCGGTGTATTCGTTGAATCCGAGTTCTGTTGATAATCCGTCTAGTTTGTCTAATAAAAAAATTCCAGAGCCGTCATTTAGTGTTGATCCCATGCCTAACTGTGGAATAGGGTTTCCGGTCATTTGAATAGAAATAAAGATTGCGGGAACCATAAAGGCAAAAATTAAAACACAATACTGAGCTACTTGTGTATAGGTGATGCCTTTCATTCCGCCTAGAACAGCATAAAAAAGAACGATAATCATACCTATAATTACACCAGTGTCAATGTCTACTTGTAGAAATCTTGAAAATACTACGCCAACACCACGCATTTGCCCTGCCACATAAGTAAATGATACAATCAAAGCGCAAATTACAGCTACAATACGTGCTGTTTTTGAATAGTATCTATCACCTATAAAATCGGGTACTGTGAATTTCCCGAATTTACGTAAATATGGAGCTAATAGTAATGCCAGTAATACATAGCCGCCTGTCCAGCCCATTAGATATACTGAGCCATCATAGCCAGCAAAAGATATAATTCCAGCCATGGAAATGAACGATGCTGCGGACATCCAATCGGCTGCAGTTGCCATTCCGTTTGCAAGTGGTGAAACTCCGCCACCGGCTACATAAAAATCTTTTGTGGATCCAGCTCTTGAATAAATCGCTATTCCTATATAAAGGGCGAAGGTGAGTCCTACTAAAATATACGTCCAGGTTTGAACACTCATAATGTGGTTTTTTGGTGGTTGATGGTTATGCTGTTATTCGTTATAGCCGTATTTTTTATCCAACTTGTTCATGAGTCTTACGTATACAAAAATCAAGATGACAAATACATAAATAGATCCTTGCTGCGCAAACCAAAAGCCTAATTTGAAACCTCCGATTTTGATAGTGTCTAAAGCTTCTTTAAACAGGATGCCTGCCCCAAAGGAAACAACGAACCAAATAGCCAATAAAATAAATAAGTACCTAACATTTTCTTTCCAGTAAGCGGTTGCTTTCTTTTGTTTTTCTGACATGTCTATTTCGGTTTTTATGAATGGAATACCCTGAAGTTTATCACAGGATACTTCAAATAAAAATTAGTGTGCTTCAGCGATAAATTGCTGGGTCTTTAAATCTCGATTATCGAGTAAATTAGGTAAAAAAGTTTAATTGGGTATGAACAATACTCCGCTTGAGGAATCTTTTTTTGCACCAGTGACAGATGAGAGCACATTTGTTAATTGCTCTACTCTTAATACGCCCATCAGCGCAAATACCAAAGCTTCTTTAAATTCTATGATTATCTTTTCTGGCACAACTACTTTTGTCGAGTCGCCTAATTTTTGCTGTAAAGTTTCTATTAAAAAGGAGTTTAATGCGCCACCACCTGTAACCAGCAATTGCTGCTTATTATGTTTAAAATTCAGATTGATTTGCTGCGCTACCTTATCGCATATATGGTGAATACTTGTATGAAGTAAATTTTCGATGGTATCATGGGTATCTTCAACTATAGGAACCACTTCTGCTAAAAACCATTCATAACCGATAGATTTTGGATGTGGTAGTAGGTAGTATTTTAAATTGTTTAATTGCTCTAACATCTTAGGGTTTATGTTACCCGAATGCGCAAGTTTGCCATCTTCGTCATATTCTAAATCTACCTTTCTGGTGATGTAGTTTAAAATCATATTTGCCAAACCGATATCATAAGCAATTCTCTTATCCTTTACTTCAAAAGACACATTGCTGATACCGCCAAGATTTAAACAATAATCATATTCATTGAAAAACATGCGGTCACCTATTGGTACTAGCGGAGCTCCTTGTCCGCCAAGTGCTAGGTCATTTGTTCTGAAATCAGCAATTACTTTAATACCTGTAACATTTGCCAAATGTTGTCCCGAACCTACTTGAAAAGTAAGACCTAATTCTGGTCTATGATGTGTGGTATGACCGTGACTAGCGACGTAGTCTACTACTAATTTGTTCTCGTTTATAAATACTGAAGTTTGTTCTCCAAGCCAAGTACCGTAAGTGTTGTGTAATTCAATAAGTTTTTCTGCGGATATACTAATAGCATCTTTAAGGGTATTCAACATTTCTGATGAATACTTCACACTTTTAGTTTCTTTAATATCAAACTCCCAACCCCCATTTTTCTCCCAAATGTGGCAATAGGCTAGGTCAAGACCATCTAATGATGTGCCCGACATGAGACCAATAATTTTATATGTTTTCATTTGCGATCAATTGGGGTTTCTTTTTTTTTTGATAATAATAGATGATTAAAAACACTAAAATTAACTCGGTGAGTAGAGAAAAAATAGAGCCTTCGAAGCCAAATTGACCTCCATTAATTTTGTTGTTTTCAGGAACCGTAAATTCAATAATACTATAAATATCTTGCCCACTAACATTAAAACCAAGTAATGACTGAAAGAGGTTCCAGCTAAAATGGAATGCGATAGGGTACCATAAATTTTTAGTATACATATATGTAGCACCCAAAGCCATACCGGCCAAGAAAAGCCCAAGTAAACTAAACAAGCTAATATTAGGGTTTGCACCATGTATTAAGGCGAAAAGTGCAGAAGCAATTATTAATGCAACATATTTGTTAAATGAGAGCATTAGGTTTTTTTGAATATACCCTCTAAAAAGCACTTCTTCTAAAATTGCTACTAATATGAATAATAGTATAGTATAAACCAGTTCTAAAAAATCAAATTTAATTGCAGTAAAGATAATTTCTTCAGATACTATTAAACCTAAATAGGCTATACCCATAATGACAATTCCAAGTAGGGTGCCTATTATAATATCTTTTTTTCTGTCTTTTATTTGAAGTCCAACTTCGATAAAATTCTGCTTGTCCATATATTTCATGAAAAGCCAAACTAAAAAAAGAGTTCCTAAAAATGAGAAAAATGTCACTATCAATTTCTGAAGAGAGGTTTCTTGAAAATCTCTATCAGCAAATGGAATACCGGCAACTAAGGCACCCACAACTTCAAATAAACCTACTATTAGGAAGTAGGGTATTATGATTGCTAAAACTCTTAACCACCCATTATGATTCATATTTTTTATTTTAATGCTACTGGCAATTTTCCTTTTGCTTCAATACTACCTAGAAAATGCTCGGTTGCCACATCTTGAAACTCTTTGAAATTCTGATACGCAATTATGGTAGCAGTTGTTTTTTCTGTATTGAAAAACTTCAACGCATACGGATTACCGAAGTGATACAGAACAACATTTTTAGAGGCTATCAGTTCATTTATAAAATCGATTTCGGCATCAAAGAATCCGAAATTGTTGGTTGGTTTTACTTGTGGGGGAGTTAATAGAAGTAAGATTTCTGTTTCTTGTTCAACTTCCTTTTTCATTTCTAAGATATTATCTAAAATATCTTGCTTCGTTTGGTCGGCTCCAAATCGTTTTATGGTTAGCGTACAGAAATTTGTTGTTTTAAATGCTGTGATTTCTGCAGCAGTACCATGATGTAAAGTCAGTGAGTTTTCTGCTATTTTTCTATTTAATGAACTTGGGTCGGTTAATTTAAGCGTTGAATCTTCATTTAAAATCGCTTTTTCTTTCAGCTGCCAAATGCGTTCGATGCTTTTATTAATTTGAATTTCAGTGGCATTTTTTAAGATATGCTGAATACCATCTTCTATATGTTCGGCAAAACATAATACATCATTACC
>JANQUX010000285.1:0-3196 GCA_030730545.1 Maribacter sp.
AATTATTTGCAAACCCATATAGCGCTGCACAAAGAGGGTTTATAGATGAGGTAATTCTACCAAAAGATACCAGAAGAAAACTAATAAAAGCATACACTATGCTAGAAAATAAAGTAGCTACTTTACCAAAGAAGAAGCATGGTAATATTCCGTTGTAATGTTCGGTTTTTAAAAGTGGATGTCCACTTGTTTTAAGAGGTTCTGTAGCTTTATACCATTAGCGAAGAATCTCTAACAATCAGGCTAGTTTTGATCTCAACGGTTTTTGTCATTACATCATTTGTCGGGTTTTCAAGTTCTTGAATTAAAAAGCGAACTGCCGTTCTACCTATTTTATCGCCAGGTTGATCGACTGTTGTTAATGCGGGACTTACTATTTTCGAGTTAATTGTAAGAGGCATTTCTACTCTAAAAGAAGCTAAGGAAAATAGCAGAGAAAATCTTGTAAATGCATCGTACAATTTTGCTAGTTTATTGAAGTAAAGATTTTACTTTTGGGCATTAATATAACTTAAATTCATCTTAGTAATTTAAGTACAGACTGAACATCGTAATTTCCTTTGTTACTTATTGTTACTTCCGGTAATTCTTTAAACCGTTTAAAATAATCAAAAGTTCCTTTTAAGTCAGAAGTAAAAAACTCAAAATCATAAGAGTTGTCCTTAATATCTAGACAGTTGTCTTTTTGCCTTTTTTAAAGTCATATCCATTCATTACCAAAAATCTTTTTAAGGGAGGTCATATCCCATTTCATTACTTATCAGTAATTTATTACTATTTTTAACATATATACTTGTTAAAATCAATAAATTGAGTCATTACCGTAATAATACCGAGCTTTTGGAAAAGCATCACCAAATATTCATTGAACAAACGCCCACAGCTATTGCTATGTTAGATACCAATATGGTGTACTTAGCTGCTTCTCAGCGTTGGCTCAAAGATTTTAAATTAGAGGATGAGACAATTGTTGGTAGATCTCATTATGATATTTTTCCAGAAATAGGTGATGATTGGAAAACTAAAAATCAAGAATGTCTTAAGGGTGCAATCGATATTTGCGACGAAGCACCATTTACACGTGCAGATGGTTCTATTCAATGGATTTATTGGGATGTTCGACCTTGGTATAACGCTAACGGAGAAATTGGCGGACTCTTAATGCATACTGGCGATATTACAGACCAAAAAGAAAAGGAACTTGAGAGAAAACGTGTTGAATCTATTTTAAATGATACCAGCGAAATTGCACGTATATCAACTTGGGAGATAAACCTTTCTACTCAAGAACTTTTATGGAATAAGATGGCCTATAAAATCTATGAAGTTGCAGATGATTTTAGACCAACAGTAGATGGTGCATTAGAGTTTTTTAAATACGATGAAGATAAACAAGCTGCTAAAATTGCAATTCAAAATGCAATTGATTATGGTTCTACAGTAGATATGGATGTAGAAATGCTTACTGCAAAAGGGAATACTATCTGGGCGAAAATTTTAGGTAAAGTTGAAAGTATATCTGGAGTGCCAATAAGATTTTATGGTATTTTACAAGATGTAAGTAGTATAAGACTTACCGAGCAACGTCTTAATAAGGCAGATTCAGAACTTGAGGCAATTTTTAATTCTAAATCTACCGCTATAATTACCACTGATAAAAACGGAATCATTAATCGTTTTAACAGCGGTGCTGAAAAATTGTTAGGGTATACTGCTGCAGAAATGATTGGTTTACAAAAACCGGAAATTTATCTCAGTGCCGAAGAATTGGATCAGTTCAAAAAAGATATTATAATAGAGTTTGGTAAAGATGCTACAGATATAAATTATAACTATAGAAATGAGAATATTAACGATACCAGACAATGGACTTATAAAAGAAAAGATGGCACCACCTTTCCGGTATTATCAACTATAACAGCAGTCAATAATAAGAAAGGTATAAATGAAGGTTTTATAGCAGTAGTGACCGATATCTCAAAAATAAAAGAGGTAAAGAATGAATTGAGAAAGAAGAATGACTTATTGAATTTTGCTGAGAGACTTAGCTTAATTGGTCATTGGCAATGGGATACTGTTTTAGATAAGGTACAATGGTCAGAGAATCTATATACGATTTTTGAGTTTGAAGAGAGCGTGACTGAATTACAGTTCGACACCTATTTTAGTTTTGTGCATCCTGATGATAAGGATTTAGTTACAGAATATTTCAAAAAGTCTGCTAATGATAAGACTTTTTACAATTTTACACATAAAATTATTACAACCACGGGAGTTTTAAAAACAATACATTTAGTTGGTAAAGTTATATCGGACGAAAAAGGCGAAATGATCGAAATGTTTGGTACGTGCCAAGACGTTACCGAGTCGAAAGAAGAGGAACTAAAGCTTAAAAGGGCTAAAGAAGAATTAGAAATAGTTGCTCAAAAACTTTCGTATCAGAACAAGCAACTAGCAGATTTTACACATATAACTTCTCATAATTTGAGAGCGCCGGTAGCTAATTTAAACTCGTTAATGGAGATTTATAAGCTTTCAGATGATGATGAAGAGCGCTTAGATATATTCGGTAAGTTCGATACGGTAATCGATCGCCTTACTTTAACATTAAATACATTGATAGAAGCGTTAAAAACGAAAATTAGTGATGCCCAAGAAGAATTGGAAAATGTAGATTTAAATGAAATTTTAGAAATTACGACCCAAACATTAAGTGGTGTAATTTTAACTTCAGGTGCTGTTGTAGAAGGAGATTTTACAGAAGTGTCGAACATCACTTATAATAGAATATATATGGAAAGCATTTTCCTTAATTTGATTGGCAATGCCATAAAATACAAAGCAAAAGACAGAGCTCCAGAAATTATAGTAAATTCTAAAGTAAAGAATGGTAGAAATATCATTACATTTAAAGATAACGGCTTGGGTATCGATCTTGAAAAACATGGTCACAAATTATTCGGACTGAACAAGGTTTTTCACAGACACCCAGATGCAAAGGGTGTTGGTTTATTCCTTACGAAAACTCAAGTTGAAGCAATGGGTGGTACGATTACCGCCACAAGTGAAGTCAATGTTGGCACAGCTTTTACAATAATTTTTTAATGAAGCTTACTATGAATAATGTTTTAAAAACATGTATTGTTGATGATGATTCTATTTACCGTTTTACAATGGTAAAAGCACTAGAATCAAC
>JANQUX010000285.1:3296-25844 GCA_030730545.1 Maribacter sp.
AAAAAAATCACTATTTATATGGTTTCGTCTTCATTAGATCCTGTTGATATAGAAAGAGCTAAGAAAATAAGTGCCATCTCAGATTATATTGTAAAACCAGTTGGGTTAAACAGATTAAAGAATATTATTGAAGAATTATTGGAGGACCGTGAAAACTAACTACCCATGAGATTGTTATAACTGCGTTTCAGGTTATCATTCGAATGAATCGAGTTAAGCTTAAAAGCTTGAACTGGGTATTTTTGAACGAACCAAAAAATAATTCTATGTCGCTTTTAACAATAATTCTAAATATTTTATTACCACCATTAGCTGTTTTTCTAAAACATGGTATAGGTACAACATTGTTGGTCAGTATTTTATTGACTATGCTAGCTTGGTTGCCAGGTGTAATTCATGCTTTTGTTGTCAATCAAGAATAATTTACATTCTTTATAGTCTTGCCTGTTTATATACTGGTAAAGACAAACCGTACTAATCTTCAATATAAATTGTTGGTTAGTGCGGTTTCTTTTTTTAGCTTATCCTTTTTTCTGTATTTGAGAATCAGTTTTCTATTAACATTAATTATGATAATCAATCTATTAAACCGTTCTTTTATATAATAACTTTGACTCGTTAGGTGTAAATAGCTCCTTCGACTATTATTTTTTTAGCGATAGAATTCACCTACCGTTCCATTTAATTTTAAAGACATGAATAAATTTTTAAGAATAGTTTTTGGTTTTATATTTTTATCAATTGTTAGTTGTAAAGATGTTGATAAGCGCACTACTGGCGAAGGACAAAGTGAAAAATCTACTCAAGAATTGAAGGAAGAGACTACATTGGCTATTGTGCAAAATGCTATAAAAGCACATGGCGGTAGCTTCTATGATACCGCTAATTACGAGTTCGTATTTAGAAATAAAATGTACACTTTTAATAATAACGATGGATACCTATACCGCGTTAATTTCAAGGATAGTGTGCAAAATAAAATCGAAGATGTATTACAAAATGGTTCTTTTTCTAGAAAGATTAATGATGAGGTGATCGATTTGTCTGAGAAAGACATAGCAAAATATAGTAATGCCTTAAATTCAGTTATTTATTTTGCCACGTTGCCACATAAACTAAATGATAAAGCGGTACACAAAGAAGATGTTGGTGAAACCGTTATCAAAGGTGAAGATTACGATGTTATTAGAGTAACATTTGGTAAAGAAGGTGGTGGTACTGATCACGATGATGTTTTTATGTATTGGATAAATAAAAAATCGCACTACATAAATTATTTGGCATACAGCTACAGTACCAATGATGGCGGTGTACGTTTTAGAAGTGCATATAACCCAAGAACTATAGACGGCATCCGTTTTCAAGATTATATTAATTGGGAAGCTCCTGTTGGTACTCCGCTAAAAGAGCTTCCGGCCCTTTTTGAGAAACAAGCGCTGAAAGAGTTGTCACGAATTGAAACAGAACAAATTCGTAATCTTAATGCAGCTGAAGTAATAGAATAGGGTCGCTCTAGAACACAATTTACTTATCGTATCTTTGATAGACTGTATTTGATACTTTTTCAAATACACATTTAACGAACTTGTTTTTTAAATTAAAATCCGTCTTGTATGAAGGGTAAGACCTTATTTGAAAATTTTAATCCCATTTCTGAAAAAGAATGGAAACAGAAAATTCAATACGATTTAAAGGGGAAAGATTATAATGAAGAAGTGGTATGGAATTCTCCAGAGGGTATTAAAGTAAAACCTTTCTACCATGCAGAAGATTTAGAACACATAACAGTTACTTCATCTCATGTTACTTCTTGGAATATTGGTCAGGTTATCTACGCAGGTAACGCTATAATGGCTAATGAAAAAGCACTGAAATATATAGCAAAAGGAGCTGAAGCAATCCGGTTCATTATCCCGGCAGAAACGGTAGATGCTGCGGTTATTTTGAACAATATTGATTTATCCAATATAAAAGTTTATTTAGACTTGCAATTTTTGTCTAAAGATTACATTACCCGAATTCTAGATAAGGTTACTGATTCTAATAAGATACATTTTCAAGTTGATCCTATCGGTCATTTGGCAAGATCTGGAAATTGGTATGAATCTATGCCTTCAGATATTGATCTAGTTAATGATTTAGCAGCACTTAATATTGACAACTTATTGAGTGTAGATGTTTCTCTCTATCAAAATGCTGGTGCAGATATGGTGCAACAATTGGCAGATGCCTTATCTCATGCCAATGAATATTTAAATATTTTACAAGAGCGCGATAATCTCGCTAAACTTAAAAGTATAGATTTTAAGGTAGCTGTAGGTGGTAATTATTTCTTTGAAATTGCTAAGATAAAAGCGTTGCGTAATCTTTGGAGTGTTCTTGCCCAAGCATATGATATTGCTATTCCATGTCATATTACTACGAAACCTTCTAGACGAAATAAAACCATTTACGATTATAATGTAAACTTGCTTAGAACCACCACCGAATGCATGTCTGCGGTACTAGGTGGGTCTGATACTGTATTTAATTTAAATTATAATTCAGAATATAAAAAAGATAATGATTTTGCAGAACGTATAGCTTTTAATCAGCTTATTTTATTGAAAGAAGAAAGCTATTTTGATAAAGTGGAAAACCCAGCTGAAGGTAGTTACTATATTGAAACAATAAGTACGCAGTTAGCTGAGAAAGCGTTGATTTTGTTTAAGGCAATTGAAAAGGATGGCGGATTTTTAAAGCAGCTAAAAAATCATACGATTCAGAATAGAATTTCTGATAGTGCTCAAAAGCAACAAGAGAAGTTCAATACGAAGAAATTAGTTTTGGTAGGTTCTAATGCCTACCAAAATGAGAATGATAAAATGGCACAAGAAATAGAACTGTATCCGTTTGTAAAAAAGAATCCTCGAAAAACATTGATTACTCCGATTATCGAAAAACGATTGGCAGAAGAACTAGAGCAAAACCGTTTGGCACATGAGTAGAAAAGATTTGCAACATATTCAATTGAATGATTCGGTATTACCTGATGATATTCAGAAGAATAATTTCTCAGAAACAGGAGAATCAACATTTACTACGGCAGAAACAATTTCATTAAAAAGGAACTATGCTAAAGAAGATATAGCTGATATCGAGCATTTAAATTTTGCTGCAGGTATACCACCATTTTTACGTGGACCATATTCCACCATGTATGTATTACGCCCATGGACGATAAGGCAATATGCTGGGTTTTCAACAGCTAAAGAAAGCAATGAGTTTTATAGAAAAAATTTAAAAGCAGGTCAGAAGGGATTATCGGTCGCCTTTGATTTACCTACTCACAGAGGTTACGATAGTGATCACGAAAGAGTAGTGGGCGATGTTGGTAAAGCAGGAGTTGCTATAGATAGCGTTGAAGATATGAAAGTACTCTTCGATGGTATTCCCCTAAACGAGATGTCTGTTTCTATGACCATGAACGGTGCGGTATTGCCAATAATGGCATTTTATATCGTAGCCGCTGAAGAACAAGGTGTTTCGTTAGATAAGCTAGCGGGTACTATTCAGAATGACATTCTTAAGGAATTTATGGTGCGTAACACCTATATCTACCCGCCAAAACCGTCTATGCAATTGGTGGCAGATATCTTTGAGTACACTAGTAAGTACATGCCTAAGTTTAATAGTATTAGTATTTCTGGGTATCACATGCACGAAGCTGGTGCTCCTGCTCATTTAGAGTTGGCATATACACTTTCTGACGGATTAGAATATATAAGAACAGGAATAAAAGCGGGATTACAGATTGATGATTTTGCGCCAAGACTTTCCTTCTTCTGGGGAATAGGCATGAATCACTTTATGGAGATTGCAAAAATGCGGGCAGCAAGAATGCTTTGGGCAAAAGTGGTGAAAGAATTCAATCCGAAGAACGAAAAATCGTTGATGCTAAGAACGCATTGCCAAACTAGTGGTTGGAGCCTTACAGAGCAAGATCCATTTAACAATGTGGCAAGAACGACTATAGAAGCCTCTGCAGCCGTTTTTGGCGGTACGCAAAGCCTACATACAAATGCTTTAGATGAGGCAATAGCGTTGCCTACAGATTTCTCTGCGCGTATTGCTAGAGAAACTCAGATATATCTTCAACAAGAAACGAATATTACCAAGACCGTAGACCCATGGGCAGGTAGTTATTATGTAGAGAAACTTACGGATGAGTTGGTGCATAAGGCTTGGGAATTAATGGAAGAGGTAGAAAATCTTGGTGGTATGACCAAGGCGATTGAAACCGGTATTCCTAAAACTAGAATTGAAGAAGCTGCCGCTAGAAAACAGGCGCGTATAGATAGTCAGCAAGATGTAATTGTGGGCGTGAATAAATATCAATTGAGCGAAGAGGATGAACTTCAGATTTTAGAAGTTGATAATAAAGAGGTTCGTAGACAGCAATTACAGCGATTAGATGAAATAAAGGAAAGTAGAAATACAGCTGTAGTTCATGAAAAATTGAAAGCACTGACCATAGCGGCTAAAACTAAACTAGAAGATGGCGATTCGCAAGAAAATTTATTAGCTTTAGCAGTAGATGCCGCAAGAGAAAGAGCCACTTTAGGCGAAATAAGTAGTGCTCTTGAAGAAGCATTTGGTAGACATAAGGCAATTATAAATTCATTTACAGGCGTGTATTCAAGAGAAATAAAAGATGATTCAAGTTTTAAAAGAGCACAAGAGCTAGCTGATCAATTTGCAGAAAAAGATGGTCGTAGACCACGTATTATGGTTGCCAAAATGGGGCAAGATGGTCATGATCGTGGAGCAAAAGTTGTGGCTACTGGGTATGCCGATCTAGGATTCGATGTAGATATAGGTCCGCTTTTTCAAACTCCGAAAGAAACCGCTAAGCAGGCGGTAGAAAATGATGTGCATATATTAGGGATATCATCGCTCGCTGGCGGACATAAAACTTTAGTGCCAGAGGTGGTAAAGGAGCTTAAAAGTTATGGTCGCGAAGATATTATGGTTATTGTTGGCGGAGTAATACCTAAACAAGATTATGATTTTCTAAAGGAAGCTGGTGCTACGGCAGTATTTGGCCCAGGCACTAAAATTAGTGATGCAGCTATACAATTGTTAGAACTGCTGTTGAAATAAACGTAGAAATTAATTCAAATAAAAAATGCCGAGCAATTAATTGCTCGGCATTTTTTTATGTTAATCGCAGTAGTTACGCGGCGGCAACTTCTACATTACTCTCTTTATTCTTTAACCAGAAGTATAGAATGGTAAATAGAACTATTAAGATAGCAGGAAACAATACCATAGTACCTAAGGTGTCTTGACCAGAAACTAATTCTAATTCATCACCTGTAAATCCTTGTGCTTCTGCAGTTGCTCTGTCAGCATCGATCCAACCACCAATAATCGGTTGAAAGATAGAAGATGAGAACATACCTATTGCGCCAATGATAGACATACCCAAGGCGCCTGTTTTTGGAGTTTTTGTTGCAGCTAAACCAATCATGTTAGGCCAGAAGTAAGCGACACCCAATGCAAATATTACAGCAGCAACATAAGCCATAGCTCCTGTTTGTGTGCTAAATAAATAGATACCTAAAGTTGCTAAAACAGCAGAACCTAAAAGAACTCCGGTTTGGTTGAATTTTGCAACCATGCTTCCACCAAAATAACGTGCTACAGCCATTAATCCAGCAGTCAATGCTAAAATTAATGTTGGTTCAGCTCCACTTTTAGAAAGAATAAGACCTACCCATTGGTTTGGTCCGAATTCAGAAATTGCAGTAAGTGCCATACATATTCCTATAAATAAGAATAGGGGAGTGAACATACCTTTTAAGTTTCCGCTAATAGTAGCAGCTTCTTCGATTTTTGCTTTAGGCCAAGTTTGACCATAAAATAAAAATGCATAAATAACAGCTGGTATTAATAACAACCATACTTGGCTTTGACCAATGATACCAAAATCTGTCATAAAACCAGATAGCAAGCTACCTACAGCGATACCACCAGGAAACCACATATGAAACCTGTTTAGCATCGTACTCATTCTATTGCCTTTGTAAGCATCTGCAATCATTGGGTTACAAGCAGCTTCAGTACACCCGTTACCAAGACCTATTAATAAGTTAGCTACTAAAAGACCCATATAGCTTCCTGAAAAAATCAAGAGTAAAATACCAACAGCATGAGCGAAAAATGCAAATTGCATAATTACTTTTCCACCTACTTTATGATAAATTAAGCCACCGATGACCATAGCAATAGGGAAACCTAAAAACCACATAGAGGTTATTAGTCCCGCTTGACTAGCGCTTAATTCTAATTCAGTTTTTAATTGGTCTAATATACCTGCCGCTATGGCAAAAGAGAATGCCGTGGTAATTAATGCGAAACAGCTGGCATAAAAGAGCCTATTCGCATTTACTTTAGAAGTCGAGTTAGAACTGTCCATATTTAAATTGATTTAGTTGTTGTTTTGGTTAATTTGCTAAACTAATAAAAATGAAATAATATCAGTGCTTTTTTAGTAAAATGATACCTTAAGTACGACAGAAAGCACAAAAAATAGTATTTACACAATTTTTACTGTTTTTTATGCAATACATTCTATATTGAATCTAGGGGTATTGTGTTTATAATGAAGTATTAGGTAACTTGTAGTCTTAAATATCCACCTATAATTTAAAAACTATGAAATATTGCGTTTTAATGCTTTTAGCCACTTTTGTACTGAGTTGTGGAGATATAGATAGGGCTGTGGGTGAAGAAAATGAAATCACGAGCACTAAAGCAGGCTCTAATTACAACCCAGAAGATTCTTTAGATAGTTTAGGGATTGTATTACGCGATCAAGGTACACCAGTTGCAAATTATGTGCATGCGGTAAGAACGGGTAATCTTGTATTTTTAGCTGGTAAGGGTCCAAAACAGGCTAATGGTGAAAATATAGTTGGTAAGTTGGGAGATAGTTTAACTATCGAACAAGGTTACCAAGCTGCACGAGAGGTAGGTATTAATCAATTATCGGTTTTGAAAGCTGAACTTGGCAATCTAAATAAAGTAAAAAGAATAGTCAGTGTACACGGTATGGTCAATGCCGCACCAGATTTTAAAGACCACTCAAAAGTCATTAATGGGTACTCAGATTTAATGGTAGCTGTTTTTGGAGAGAATGGAAAACATGCGCGAGCTGCTGTAGGTATGGGTTCTTTACCTGGTAATATGGCTGTTGAGGTTGAGATGGTTGTGGAAGTTTATGAGTAAACTTAAAGTTATACATGGGTATAGGGTGTTAGTGCCTTTCAGAATTTATCTCATTTATTACCAAGAATATTCGATCACAAATGGAGCATCACAAAATAAATGTAAATCAAAGATTGATAATTTCCCATGTTAGCAAAATAAAAAAACCGATTTATTCAATCGGTTTTTGTCTTGCCAAATAGTGATGACTAATGTCTTTACTTACAATTGACCTTTTCGAACTAATTGTTGTTCTCGCTAAATAGGAATACCACTAAAAAGGCGATAATTAAACAAATGGCGAAAAATCCGAAAAGATTAATGTAGTTGGACATAAGTAGGAATTTTCATCAAAAATATAAAAAGTACAGCAGGGCAAAGCTCTTTAAACTATATTTTCGATGAGTGGTAGTTTATTCATAGCTTACCTAAATTCGCTATTTATGTAGGTATTGATTTTGTGAAAAGTATTCTCGGCGATTTATAATCTTGATAATTCTCTTTTGCTCCAAATTTCATACATGGGTTCTCCTTTGCTATTTTTTCCTGTATGGTGCCAATCATCACCCTTGAGTTTATAATTGAATTCTAATTTTGCTCCTACTCTAGAGTTGTCCTTAGAAAAAAATTCTATATGCTCTTTGTAAATACCATTTTCTGCACTGTACGATCCTCCGCCTGTTCCTGAAAAACGAAAAGATTCTGTGTCATAAGCAATCCACTGAAAGGTATTGTCCATCAAAAGTTTTAAGGTTTTTCTAGTGTTTTCTTCCCCTCTTCTTTCTTGACCGGTATCTGGTCCTTTGGTTGCAAAAAGCCACCCGCCATCGAGGTCTTGTGTTGAATGATTATTAGGTTTTAAGGTCAATTCTTGAAACCAATTCATTTTAAAATTTGCACCTTCCATACTAAAAGGAATAGAGAGTTGTCTAACGCTATCCTTTTCATAATCAGAATTAAATTCTAAAAGAACCACTAAAAGACTATTCGATGCGGAGTTTTCAATCTGAAAAAATCCTCCTACAGTTTTTATAAAATTATTAGGGGCTATTTCATACTCGTTATAGATAAAATAATCGTCATTTACTTTAACCTGATGTACACTTTTTTTACCATTGCTTTCAATGGTATCGGTGTAAATACCAGTGGGAATTTGACTATGACCCACCAAATTGCCAACAAAAATTAGAAAGTAGAATAGAAAAGATTCTTTTGTAGGTATATTTATCATTTTTATAATTT
The DNA here is from genome assembly GCA_030730545.1 of Maribacter sp. GTDB lineage: Bacteria > Bacteroidota > Bacteroidia > Flavobacteriales > Flavobacteriaceae > Maribacter. Next base: position 11,790 of record JANQUX010000285.1, read on the forward strand.
AATTTTTATTTGTTAATTGTCTAAAAATAAATTAGTTATAGGTCAATTTAAAATAATTTCAATAGAATTATCAAAAAAAATGTTGATGGGCGTAAAAAAACTGAAAACCCTTGTTTTTTCATTTTTTTTGATTTCATTTGTCCTGTTCTTACGCGCTACTTTGTGTGTTCGAGATTTCAAGCTTTTAGCTGAACATTATGTATCGTAATTCTATGTTCGGGTTTGAGGGAAATTGGAAGTTTTTCCCACAAATGGCTTATAAGATAGGTTGCCGATTAGTAAAGCAAACTTCCAATTTATTTACTGCAATCATGCAAAGTCAGCATGATTATTTCTTTATACCTACCACACAGAAACAAATCTTGGTGTGATACCTTGGTTAAGATGATTACATTTTCTTAACTTTCGACTATTAGTCTAGTTGTTATATTTATACGTTATCAAATTTCATTATAACTTAATTTCATGAATACCAAATACATTGATCTTATCGATCAAACTTATTATTTTCCACAAGAAGAGTTTAATTTAGATGGTGAGTACCTGCAATTTCACGGTATACCCTTAAATGAGTTGGTTCAAAAATACGGTAGCCCTTTAAAATTCACCTACCTGCCAAAAATTTCAGATAATATAGTAAGAGCTAAAAATTGGTTCGCAAATGCTATAGAGAAGAGTAATTATAAAGGTAAATACCATTATTGCTATTGTACTAAAAGTTCGCATTTTCAGCATGTAATGCACGAAGCTTTAAAGAATGATATCCATATGGAAACCTCATCTGCCTTCGATATTAATATTATCGAGAAGCTGAAGAAAGATGGTAAATTAACGGATCAGACATATGTTATCTGTAACGGCTTCAAGCGTGAGAAATATATTGATAATATTGCGCGATTAATCAACAGTGGGCATCAAAATTGTGTGCCAATTATTGATAATTATGAAGAAATTGATTTATTGTCAGATGCTATAAATGACACTTTTAAAGTTGGTATTCGTATTGCATCAGAAGAAGAGCCAAAATTCGAATTCTATACTTCTCGTTTAGGGATCGGGTATAAAAACATTGTTCCTTTTTACGAAAATCAAATAAAAGATAATGACAAGGTTGAGCTTAAAATGCTTCACTTTTTTATTAATACCGGTATTCGTGACAATGCGTATTATTGGAACGAGCTTGTAAAATGTTTAAAAGTATATGTTCGTTTAAAGAAAATGTGCCCTTCATTAGATAGCTTAAATATTGGTGGTGGTTTTCCGATTAAAAACTCATTGGCTTTCGAGTACGATTACCAATATATGATCAATGAGATTTTAAATCAGATCAATATTACATGTTCAGAAGCTGATGTTCCTGTACCTCATATTTTTACCGAATTCGGTAGCTTTACGGTAGGTGAAAGTGGTGGCGCTATTTATGAAATTTTATATCAGAAGCAGCAGAACGATCGCGAGAAATGGAATATGATCGATTCATCTTTCATTACAACATTACCAGATACTTGGGCAATCAATAAAAGATTTATCATGTTGCCTATAAATCGCTGGAACGATGAATATGAGCGTGTTTTGCTTGGTGGTCTAACCTGTGATAGTGATGATTATTATAATAGCGAGCAGAATATGAACGCTATATATTTACCTAGGTATAAAAGAGAGAAGCCATTATATATCGGCTTTTTCAATACAGGTGCCTATCAAGAATCTATTGGTGGCTATGGCGGCTTACAGCATTGTTTAATACCGCAGCCTAAACATATTTTGATAGATAAGGATGAAAACGGTAACTTCACTTACAAACAGTTCAGGGCCCAACAAAAGGCGGAAGATCTTTTAGATATTTTGGGGTATGATGTTACTGCTGAAGATGAATAAAAATAGTTTGGTTACAACGACCGATAGGTATAGAAATACGTATATAGAATTGAAAATAGTACTAAAAAACCACTTAACAATAGCTAAAATATCATGAGTACATCTAAGAATTATGCCGGTATTTCCGATGAATTCGCACAACTAGAAAAATCGAAAATTATCTTGATACCTGTTCCTTATGACGGAACCAGTACTTGGGGTAAAGGAGCGGACAAAGGTCCAGATGCTTTTTTAGAAGCTTCTGAAAACATGGAAATGTATGATATTGAAACCGATTCTGAAGTATACAGACAAGGTATACATTTAACAGCGCCAATTACAGAGAATAGCTCTCCTGAGGCGATGGTCAAAGAAGTACATAGCATTACAAAAGACTTTATTAAACGTAATAAGTTTGTAACCTTGTTCGGCGGTGAACATTCAATTTCTATAGGTTCTATACGTGCCTTTAATGAATGTTTCGATAATTTAACGGTATTACATATAGATGCACATGCCGATTTAAGAGAGTCATATGAGGGTACAAAGTATAACCACGCTTGTGCCGTATATGAAGCTAACCAGACTACAAATTTGGTACAGGTGGGTATTCGTTCTATGGATATTATTGAGAAAACCTTAATGGACGATGATAGAACTTTCTTCGCCCATGATATGGTCAATGATGAGTATTGGACAGATAAAGTGATTGAAGCAATGACTGAGAATGTATTTATTACATTTGATCTAGATGCTTTCGACCCTTCTATTATGCCTTCTACAGGAACTCCAGAACCAGGTGGATTATTTTGGTATGAAACTTTGGAATTCTTAAAGCAAGTTTTTGAAGATAAGAACGTGGTAGGTTTTGATATTGTAGAACTATGCCCTAATAAAAATGAAAAATCGTCAGATTTCTTGGCGGCAAAACTATATTATAAAATGCTTAGCTATAAATTTGCTGGGCAAGATATAGATCAAGAGTATGATAATACCTTTGATGTAGATTATAAAGCAAATACAAATTCAAAATTTGAAGATGACGAAGAATAAAGGTGCGATCACCAATTTTATTGAAAAATACTATTTACATTTTAATGCCGCTGCATTGGTCGATGCTGCAAAGGGCTATGAAGAGCAATTAGAAAATGGTGCCAAAATGTTGGTTTCGTTAGCTGGTGCTATGTCTACTGCAGAAATCGGTAAAATTTTTGCCGAAGTAATTCGCCAAGATAAGGTGCAGATCATCTCTTGTACGGGTGCCAATCTTGAGGAAGATATCATGAACCTGGTAGCACATTCTCATTACAAACGCGTACCTAACTACAGAGATCTGACTCCGCAAGACGAGTGGGATCTGTTAGAAAAAGGCTTGAACCGTGTTACCGATACGTGTATACCAGAAGAAGAGGCTTTTAGAAGATTACAAGAGCATATTTTCAAAATTTGGAAAGATGCCGATGATAAAGGCGAGCGTTTTTTACCACATGAATTTATGTACAAAATGCTACTTTCAGGTGTTTTAGAGGAATATTACGAAATAGACCTTAAAGATTCGTGGATGTATGCCGCAGCAGAAAAGAACTTACCTATTATTTGCCCAGGATGGGAAGATAGTACTATGGGTAACATTTTTGCTTCTTATGTAATGAAAGGTGAGTTGAAAGCAAGTACCATGAAATCGGGTATCGAATACATGACCTTTTTAGCAGATTGGTATACTGCCAACTCTGAAAACGGAATCGGATTCTTTCAAATTGGCGGTGGTATCGCTGGCGATTTCCCTATATGTGTAGTACCGATGCTATATCAAGACATGGAGCGTACAGACACTCCTTTTTGGAGCTATTTCTGCCAAATTAGTGATAGTACAACTAGTTACGGTTCTTATTCTGGTGCCGTACCTAATGAAAAGATAACGTGGGGTAAATTAGATATTAATACTCCTAAATTTATTATAGAAAGTGATGCGACAATTGTTGCTCCCTTGATTTTTGCTTACCTATTAGATATGTAATTATGGACAAGAACGCACATTTAAATAGAGTCATTGTCGACTTTAAAAAATTGACCCCAGAAGTTCTTAAACTTTTGGTAGAAAGATATCCAGATGGGTATGATGATCGTAATATTATTTCCTTTAGAAACGGACAAGGAGAACGTATTGAAGCGGTTGAGGTTTTAACTGAAGACACTAAATATTTGGTGAAAATCAGTGCCAAGCTTGAGTATACCATGGAAAATTATGATGAGGATGATTACGAAGATTTCGATGATGATGATCCAACAGCAGTAGTTGAGCCAGATCCAGAGGATATGGTCGATGGTGCAGATGAAGATTAATTTTTCTGATATACCACTAAGATTACTTTATTAAATTTCCGGCTTGCTTCTAGTAAGCTGGAAAAATTTTTCTACATATAAATTAAACTAAATATTGTTGTACATACAACAGATTAATGAAAATTGACGAAATTGAAAATATCGAATTAAAGTTTTTGGATCTTGAGGATTATCAAGAATTAAAAGCAGCTATGATTTCTGCTTATACCAATATGCCTGGTTCATATTGGAAAGAGGAACATATAAAATCTTTAATCGATAAATTTCCAGAAGGTCAAGTAGTTATAAAAATCAACGGGCAAATAGCTGGCGTAGCCCTGTCTATAATTGTTGATTATGATGCGTTCGACGATAGCCATACTTATGAACAGATTACTGGTAAATATACTTTCGATACCCACGATGATGAAGGCGATGTGCTTTATGGTATAGAAGTTTTTATAAAACCTAGTTTTAGGGGCTTACGTTTAGGTCGACGTTTATATGATTATAGAAAAGAACTATGTGAGAAGTTAAATCTAAAAAGTATTGTATTTGGTGGCCGTATGCCTAACTACCATTCTCACGCTTCAGAACTTTCGCCAAAAGAATATATAGCCAAGGTTCGTCGTAAAGAAATTCATGATCCAGTACTGAGTTTTCAAATCAGTAACGACTTTCATCCTGCTAAAGTAATGAAAGGCTATTTAGATGGTGATAAAGCTTCTCAAGACTTTGCTATTCTTATGGAATGGGATAATATCTATTATCAAAAACCAAATAAAAAAGCGGCTACCAAAAAATCAATCGTTCGTTTAGGGTTGATACAATGGCAAATGCGCCCTTACAAAGACCTAGAGGAACTTCTGCAACAAGCGGAATTTTTTATAGATTCTGTTTCTGGATATAGGTCAGATTTTGCGCTATTTCCAGAGTTCTTTAACGCACCCTTAATGGCAGGGAACAATCATATGTCTACAGCCGATGCTATTAGAGAGCTGGCTAAACATACCCAAGCCATAGTTCAGAGATTTTCTGAATTTTCTATTTCTTATAATATCAACATTATTTCTGGTAGTATGCCTGAAATGATAAATGGACGTCTTTATAATGTAGGATATTTATGTAGACGCGATGGTAGTATGGAGCGTTATGAAAAGCTACACGTTACCCCAGATGAAGCAAAGATTTGGGGAATGCAAGGTGGTACGCAGTTGAAGACTTTTGATACCGATTGTGGTAAAATAGGAATTTTGATTTGTTATGATTCTGAATTTCCTGAATTAAGTAGGTTACTGGCAGATGATGGTATGGATATTTTATTTGTTCCTTTCCTGACCGATACCCAAAATGGATATTCTCGTGTACGCCATTGCGCTCAAGCAAGAGCAATCGAAAACGAATGCTACGTAGCCATTGCCGGTAGTGTCGGTAACTTGCCAAATGTTGAGAATATGGATATACAGTTCGCTCAATCGATGGTATTTACCCCATGCGATTTCTCTTTTCCAACCAATGGTATTAAAGCGGAAGCTACCCCAAATACAGAAATGATTTTAATAGCAGATGTGGATATTGACCTACTGCGAGAGCTTAATCAATTTGGAGCTGTACGTAATTTGAAAGATAGAAGAACAGATTTATTTGAGTTAAAAAAGAAATAATTATAACTCCGTTTGTTCGGAGTCAAAAAAAATAAATATTGGATAATTTACAAATAATAGGTAGTGAGGAGTGGTGTGTTTTTAATGACTTAGGCATCCCTGCTATAAAAGCAAGGGTAGATTCTGGAGCTAAAACATCTTCTATACAAGCTACCAATTTAAAAATAGTATCAAAAGGTGGTCATGAATGGGTTAAATTCGAGGTTAGTCCATTACAAGAAAACCGGAGTATTGGCATCGAATGCCAAGCAAGATTGGTAGACCGTCGTATGGTAAAAAGTTCTTCTGGTATTTCAGAAGAACGTTTGGTTATAAAAACACCAGTAACTATTGGTGAATCTACTTTTGAAATAGAGCTTACGCTAGCAAATAGAGATACGATGGAGTTTCGTATGCTGTTGGGTAGAGAGGCATTGAACGATCGTTTTATAGTGAACCCTGCTTTAAATTATCAATTGCAAAACTTTGAAGATGCAGAAGTCAATAAAATGTACGCGCCTTACTTTAAAGAAAAAACCGGATTAAAAATTGCTTTATTGGCTAGTAACCCAAGCTTATATAGTAATAAAAGAATTATGGAAGCCGCTGAAGCTAGAGGTCATGAAATTGATTTCTTAAATGTAGAGCAGGCCTATATGAAACTAGATGCGCATTCTCCAGAAATTAGATATCGTGGTGGCATCATTTTAAAAGATTACGATGCTGTTATACCACGCATTAAACCGTCGGTAACTTTTTATGGTTGTGCATTAATACGCCAATTCAATAACTTGGGCGTGTATTGTCAAAACTCTGCAGAGGCTATTACACAGTCTAGAGACAAGTTATTTGCGTCGCAGTTATTCTCAAAGAACGATATTCATATTCCTATTACAGGTTTTGCTAAATCGCCGATGGATACCAAAGACCTGATCAAAATGGTTAATGGTGCGCCGCTAATTATTAAGCTTTTAGAAAGTACCCAAGGTAAAGGTGTTGTTTTGGCAGAAACCAACAAGGCTGCAGAAAGTGTTATTAACGCGTTTAAAAGTGTTAATACCAATATTCTGGTACAAGAGTTTATTAAAGAAGCAAACGGGCAAGATATTCGTTGTTTCGTGGTTAATGGTAAAGTAGTCGCAAGTATGCAACGCCAAGCTCAAAAAGGGGAGTTTAGAGCTAATATTCACCAAGGTGGTATAGCCTCTATTATTAAGATCACTCCCGATGAAAAGAAATTAGCGTTAAAGGCTGCCAAGGTATTGAACCTTGCTGTTGCCGGTGTAGATATTATTCGTTCTAATAAAGGACCATTGTTGTTAGAGGTTAACTCTTCGCCAGGTTTAGAAGGTATTGAAAATGCTACGGGTAAAGATATCGCCAATGCTATGATCATGGCAATTGAAAAGCGATTGAAATTTGCTAATTAAAATAAATTTGAAGAACATGTTAAACCCTGTTCTTCAAATTTTCTAACATTACTTCTGTAGTTTTTTGAAGGTCAAATTCTGCCTTCCAGTTCCAATCTTTTTGTGCAGTGGTATCATCGATGCTACTTGGCCATGAATTCGCAATCTGTTGTCTAAAATCTGGTTCGTAGGCAATTTTAAATTTTGGTAGAACGGCTTTAATATTTTCGGCTATTTCTTTCGGTGTAAAACTCATTGCTGCTAAATTGTAAGCAGAACGTTCTTTAATTTGATCTTCTGGTGCTTCCATAATCTGTAACGTGGCACGTATGGCATCGTCCATGAACATCATTGGTAATTTAGTGTCTTCTTCAAGAAAGCAGGTATATGTGCTATCAGAAAGTGCTTTATGATAGATTTCTACGGCGTAATCTGTAGTTCCGCCACCTGGCATAGTTTTCCAGCTGATAAGTCCCGGGTAACGAATGCTTCTGACATCCACATTAAACTTATTAAAGTAATACTCGCACCAACGTTCTCCACTTTGTTTGCTTATACCATAAACCGTACTAGGTTCCATTATGGTATTCTGAGGAGTATCTTCTTTGGGAGTATTTGGACCAAAAACAGCAATACTAGAAGGCCAGAAAATCTTGTTTATCTTTTTTTCCTTTGCTAAATTCAATACATTGAAAAGGGTGTTCATATTAAGGTTCCATGCACGCATGGGGAATTTCTCTGCGGTTGCACTCAACATTGCCGCCATTAAATATACCTCAGAGATATCATGATAGGCAATAATTTCTTCAAGTGCATCGTAGTTGGTGGCGTCTAAAATTTCAAACGGTCCAGATTGCATTAGTTCATCGTTACCTTCTCTAATATCGCTGGCGATAACATGATCGCTGCCGTATTTTTCTCTGAGTGTTAAGGTTAGTTCTGTTCCTATTTGACCACAGGCCCCGATTATCAATATGTATTTTGGCATTAAAAATTTCGTTAAATGAATTTGAGATAAAGATACCTTTTCTTAAAATTTGTACATTCGCTTATGTCCAAAATTATCTTTTTTTTATTCATTGTTACACTGGTCGCTTCTTGTAAAGATGCTCCATCAGATATTGCTACCGTTCATGAATCTCGTTGGGAAGAGACAACAGATAGTTTACCGACAAAAATACGCGTAGATTCAAAGGCACAGCTAATTTTAAACGATTGGCGCGAATACAGTGCGTTAGACAAGAGTTTCGATAAAATCTATACTTCTGAATTTATTGAAGATTTTACACTTGTAGTTGAGGAGTTAATAGAGAATCAGAATAAAATGGAGCTTGCCGAGTATCCTGAAAAATTTAATATTCCACAAATAAAGGGACGCCAAAAGCTTTTTAAAACCTTTGTATTAAAAACAAAGGGAGATTTAGAGTACCGACAGAATCCGAAGGAATCTATCATACAAATGATTACGGCATATAACGATTTAAGAAATCAATTTAATGTTGAGGTAAATAATACCTTGCCAGAAGAATTACGCGCTAATGAAGATAATTAGCAAATAACTGGTAGCCGTGTACCCAACAATTTGGTAGGTGGAGCTCAAAAAAGAATAAGATGATTTGATTTTAAAACATCTTCAAAAGAATGAACCAAAAAAGGCGAATCTATATGATTCGCCTTTTTTGGTTCAATTACAATTCCTTATTATTTCTTCTCTTCTGGCGACTCTTTTCTAGAGGTCAGTGCTTGCTTGCTTAAACTAGCTAAGTTGAAATTAGGGTCAATTGCCAATGCTTCGTCTAAAGTAGCGATTGCTTGATCAATATTACCTTTATCCACATTATACTGAATAAGTGCTTTCACATGAATAAATGCAGCTTTTAGTGGAACTTCGTAAGGTTGTTGACGTTCGTAAAAAGCATATTTCATGTCATCTGTAGCATTGGTAATACCGTATTCAACATGCTTCATTGCACCCACGTTATCGCCAGTTTGTACTTTTAAGTCTGCCAATTCATAGGCAAGGTAGGCATTTGGCTCTCTCGCATTTAATGCTTCAAATTGCTCTAAGGCTCTTTTTGGCTGATTTAAAGCTTTTAGGGAAACAGCTTTTACTTGAATAGCTAAATTAGAATCTGACTCTAATTTCTCGATTCCGATAATGTTCAATGCCTGTAAATGTTGATTGTCATTTGCATAGATGTATGCAAGTGTATCGTTTCTTTGTTGCGAAGGAGATAGAATATTTAAATGTGTCAACGCATTAATTACACCATCGACATCGCCCTGTAACCGCATTTGATCATAAAAGGCTTCGTAATGCTTTAGTAATTCTGATTTGGTCTGTGAATATCCATAACTACCTGACAATAATACTGCAGCTACTACTATTAAAACTGATTTTTTCATCTTTCTTGTTCTGTTTAAAGTGCGCTAAACTATTAAAATATTCTCTATGATCCTGTTAAGGAAAGGTTTAAATGTTAGAAATGAAAAAAGGCACCCTACATGGCACCTTTTAAATAAGCTAAAATTTGAAAGCCTAAGCCAATTCTAAACTGTTGTTCGATTTTCTAAAAGAATTTAAAAGTTGGCTATAAAAACCAATACTCTTGTTGTCTTTTTCAACACATGAAATTAGAAATTTACACAAGTTATTAAATAATAAATTAGTGTAAAATGTTGGTAAATAGGTGTTCACCTTTTTTGGATCGTATAAACTATCGTCTTCTATAACCTCCATTTTAATTCTATGGCGATGATAGTCTATAGTTACATTCGTTGCTTTATAATACTTTTTCAATAATGCAATATGTAAATCTTCATACTTTTTAGAAACGTTCGGGTTCTTGCAACTTAGGGAGATGAGCTTCTCTAGTTCAACTAAAACCCTCTCCCGTAATTTATCTTTCTTCATAATATATGGTTTTATATTGTTAAACAAAGGTATGTCATACGTCGATAAGTAGTTGAATGTCAACAATATATTAACGCTGTTTTAGGGTATTTGTTGTGAAAGGGAAGCTATGTGTTGTAAAGGGTTAATTAATAGATGTAAGAAAGTTGTAGTTGTTAATAAGAAAAATACTACAAAACGTAACAATTTTTTGATTTTTGCCTGTTGCCGTATATTCTGGCGCAGGTATACCTCTTTTTTCTGCTTGTTGAGTATAATATTCTTTTTTAGACGGATGCTCTGGGTATACTGCATTCAAAACATCATTGTAATGGTTACGGGCTATAATACTTTTGATGATGCCTATACAATCATCTAAATGAATTAAGTTAACAGGGGCGTCACCACCGCTAAGATTTTCTCTGCCCGATAACATGGTTACAGGGTGTCTGTTCGGTCCAATCAATCCGCCAAATCGAATCATCGTGGTATTTAACGCTTTATCATTTTTTAAAAGTTCTTCGCATTGTACTAATTGTGTACCAGATTCAGTGTTAGGTTGAGGTGCTGTTTTCTCGGTAACCGTACCTTCAATATCACCATAAACAGCCGTGCTACTTGCAAATATGATATTTTTTACTGTTGATTTTTTTATAGCCTGGTGCAGTAATGTAATCTTTGTGATGTAACTTTCTTTAGGACCTTTTCCTCTTAATTTCGGTGGAATATTTATAACAAGTACTGAAACCGAATCAAGAAATGCATCGATATCACCTTTAATTTCATTTTCGGATAAAGCTATTTTAAACGGAGTGATGCCTTTCGCTTTTAAGACCGAGATTTTCTCATCAGAGGTAGAAGTTCCGTTTACAGTATAGCCGCTAGCAATTAAACTTTCAGCTAATGGTAAGCCCAGCCATCCACAACCTATTACACCTATTTTCTTAGTCAAATTTTACTTTTTGTATGGTTAAAATAGCATCGTTCAATACAAACGGCATCGGTATTTGGTCTTCTTTTCGTTGCGGTATAGAGAACAATCCATTCTCAAGTAAATCGTTAGAAGCTTCATAAATTGTAAGTTCCAATTCTTGGTCTTGCGGGACTTCTAATATAATATCGGTGTAATTTTTATCACTAATATAATGGGTAACTAGTCTACCGCCATATCTGTTTTTAAGAAAATACTCAGATAGTTCTATTCCGTTTACATCAGCCTTTTGAATATCAACAGCATTGGTAAAAACCTCTAAGCGGTTTATAGGTCGATTCGGAGTAATACATAGATGAACTGTGCGAATGTTATTTACCACATTATCTAGTTGTACCTCAATAGTTGGTTTTGGTACATTCTTTAACGGAGCTTCATTTGTAAACGTAAAATTAGAACCGTATTTGCTGCTAATGGTCTTTTTAGAAAGTATCGTGTCCGCCACATTTTTGGTGATGTATTGCGAAGTCCAGTCAGATGGTTGGTGCTCGTAAGTTGCCCACTTTGCTTTATTTTCATCGGTGTCTAAAACATATAATAAACTAGTCGGTTTTGGTCTGTCGTTAGTAAAGCCAGAATCCATATGTGCCGATACCATAAAGCCAGCAAATAATAAGAAACTTAGAAATGCCAGAGCGCCTTTTTTTCTGTATTTGGTTATCAATGGAAGTAACAAAAAGAAAATCAATGTCGTCAATAGGGTAGAGGCTACCATCATTTTAAGACCTAGCCCAACCGGAAACATTTTTACGAACGGTGCGAATATGAATATTGCCGGTATGCCTAGAAATACCAATAAGAACGCATCGGGATTTTTTTGGTTGATATGCACATAAAAGGCAACTAAAAAGCTATATAAAGGTATGATGAAAAATGCAGCGCCTTTTAAATACACTGCTACAAGACCGCAAATAATAATCCATATAATAAATGGGGCAACAAGCAAATTTGCCGTTTTAATCACTTTAAATTTATAATAGGCATAGAAACAAGTGCCCAAAGAAAATAAGGTGAAGGCAAATATATACGCGTGACCGTTATAGGTAAAACCATGTAAAATATCATTATATGCTGGGTATAACCATTTTAAAAATTCCCAACTGAAGAACCCTACCACTCCATTAATGACCAAAGTGAAGAGTACGGGAATAAATCCTTTTAGGATATCTTTTCCATTCAATACTTTTTTTCGAAATCCGGAAATCAATAATAGTATAAAAAAGAGAATTGCAATTATAAGCATTGGCATAATCCAGTTAAACGGATATGACACCATTTTAAAAAATGGCACATTAAAATATACGTTATCATTCAAACTCTTTAGATTGGTGATATCTGCATTACTGAAATAGGTCAAAAGCGGCATTAGGTAGCTACCTTGGTGAGCCAAGGTGTTTCTGTCTAATCTTTCATAATTATCTATTTGCGTATGGTAATCGAAATGGTCATCAATAAAAGCGAAGTTGAAACCTTCTACATCTCCATCTTCTCTAAATACAGTTAAATCGGTGTCATTAGGTAACATTTTATAGATGCTGTAAGCAAGTGAATTTGCTACAGGAAACTCAGGATTCGCAGCAATAAATTCAGAAATTAACTTACTATTACCCCTATTGGTTTCCATCAACATATAACTTGATCCGCCGCTACCACGAGCTTCAAAATTTAAAACCAAGCCAACATCTTTAAGCCATTCATGTTTATCTACAAACAAATCGGCACCGTTAAGACCTAACTCTTCAGCATCTGATATAAGAATGATAATATCGTTTTTAGGTGCAACATTGGTTTTTAAAAAAGCCCTTACACCCTCTAGAATTGTCGCTACACCACTACCTGCATCACTTGCGCCTAACGAAGAATGTGGGTTGCTATCGTAATGACTTAGCAGTAATAAGGCCTTGCCCGAATCGCTTCCTTTAATACGTGCCAGTACATTTTCGGCTTTGCTTAAATTACCCCAGTCACCAGCGGTATACCCTTCTTGTAAAGAAGTTTCCAAACCTAACTTTTGTAGTTCTGCAGTAATATAATTGCGAACGGTTGTGTGTGCAGGAAACCCTACACCATGTGGTTCTTTTGATATTTCTTTAACGTGTGTTAAGGCTCTATCGGTAGAAAATTCAGTGTCTACGACTGTTTCACCCTTAATATATTGTGGTTGTAGTACTCTAAAACTCCAATATGTGGCAAGAATCATTAGAAGTAAAGTTAATACGGTGGGCGTTTTTCTCATGATTGTGATATTCTTTTAAAAAGTCCTAAAATACTGAGTATATATCGCTATTTAACGAAAAATATTAGTAAAATTCGTTTTTTTTTGTTATCTTTAGTAATCAACCTCTAAATAAACTGTCATGGGAATCAAAAGCTTTCAAGGTGTTCGAAAAGTATTTAAAAAGGAATTTGATGCCCCAATTTTGGTCGCTGATTATATGACCACTAAGTTAATCACTTTTTCGCCAGATGATTCAATTTTAGCCGTAATGGAGAAATTTGCCAAGCATCATATATCTGGTGGACCGGTTTTGGACAACAACGGATTTCTAGTAGGGATCATTTCTGAAGCCGATTGTATGAAGCAGATTTCTGAAAGTCGTTACTTTAATCAACCTATTTTAGATAAGAGTGTAGAGAATTTCATGACAAAGTCAGTAGAAACGATTCCTCATGATATTTCAATTTTTGATGCAGCTGGTATTTTTGCACAACACAATAGAAGAAGACTACCAGTAATGAAAAACGGAATATTAGTAGGTCAAATAAGTAGAAAAGATATCGTTGTGGCCGCACTGAAATTAAGTGGACATAATTGGAAATAGGTTTTATTAAGTAAGAAGTTAACGTATAAAAAAAGTCTCCTTTTAGGAGACTTTTTTTATAATGCCAACAGCCAACAGCCAACAGCCAACAGCCAACAGCCAACAGCCAACAGCCAAC